>JBEGTE010000119.1:0-3395 GCA_041179605.1 Actinomycetota bacterium
GAGCGTTCCGACGTTGAACGCTCAGTCGCCACGGACGTACTCGTCGAGCTGTCACGGGCGATTTCCGAGAGTGGCCGTGCCGACATCGTCCTCACCGGTGGAACCGTCGGAATCGGCTCACTCGCGGCAATTGCCGCGCACCCCGACCGTGACGAGGTCGACTGGTCGCAGGTTCGCGTGTGGTGGGGAGACGAACGATTCGTTCCCGCTGGTGACCCTGACCGCAACGAGGGTCAAGCGACCGAGGCGTTGCTTCGGCACCTCCCGTTGACCCTCGACAACGTCTTCCGCTTCCCCGCCGCTGACGGGCTCACTCTCGAGGCCGCTCGGGAACGCTTTGACGAGATCCTTCGTAACGAATTTCTCGGCGAACCGCATTTTGACGTCGTGCTGAACGGCATCGGACCTGACGGTCACGTTGCGAGCCTCTTCCCCGGACATGGTCACGGTTCAGCCGACGAGTTCGTGATTGCCGTCGACGACTCCCCCAAGCCTCCCCCGCGCAGGCTGTCGTTGACGTTCGCCGCGCTCAACCGCGGCGCAAAGGTGTGGATTGTTGCGGCCGGTGCCGACAAGGCAACTGCGATTTCACGACTGTTGTCGGGCTCACCAGTGTCAGAAACACCCGCGAGTGGACTGCGTGGGATGAATGAAACCGCGGTCTACCTTGATGAGGCAGCCGCGGCTCTCATCGCCACTTAGTAAGGGCGACCCGTGGTGCGAAGGCGATCAATCGCCTCGGCCAGGATTTCCTGAGCCTCTTCCTCGGTGCGTCGTTCTTTGACGTAGGCGAGATGCGTTTTGTAGGGCTCTGTCTTCGCTATCATCGGCGGGTTGTTGCGGTCGCGTCCGGCCGGAAGCCCGGTCGTCGGCGAGTCGATGATCTCGGGAATCTGGTCGTCGGGGACATCAGCCGCGTAGTAACGAACCGTCTCGTTGCCCTCGGCGTCCCAGTAGGAAACCGCAGTGCGCTCGGCGTGGTTTCCGTGGTCCTGTTCGCCCATGGGGCCTGAACCGACACGGGTTCCGCGAATCGCGTTTCCGCCAGCCACGTTAGACCAGCCCGAAGCGTGTGAAGAGGCCGATCGTGACGATGGCGAGAACCCAAATGACGGCGATGATGATCGTCAGTCGGTTGAGGTTTCGCTCGGCGACACCGCTGGAACCGAGGTTCGAGGTGACACCGCCACCGAACATGTCGGACAGTCCGCCGCCTCGACCGCGGTGAAGAAGAATCGTCAGCGTGAGCAGGATGCTCGTGATGGCAAGCACGACCTGCACGATGATGTAAAGAATGTCCATGATGTCCTAACGTTCTTAGTTAGTTTACGCGATGACGTGCTTGGGGAACTGAACAATCTTGGCAAATTCCTCAACGTCCAGGCTCGCACCTCCGACGAGGGCGCCGTCGACGTCCTTCTCGCGCATGAAGGACGCGATGTTGATCGACTTGACCGATCCGCCGTACAGGACACGCGTAGCCGCAGCGGCGTCGTCTCCGAGCACCTCGGCGATGACCGCGCGGAGCGCAGCGCAGACCTCTTGAGCCTGAGCCGGGGTGGCTGCCTGACCTGAGCCGATCGCCCAAACGGGCTCGTATGCGACAACAATGTCTGCGTCTTTGGGGAGTTCCGCCAGAACGGTGCGCAGCTGGCCAACGGGAACAGCGCTCGCGCCGAACTTTTCGAGGTCGTCGCTGGTTTCACCAACACAAATCACGGGAACGAGTCCGTGCTTGAGAGCCGCGAGAGTCTTTGCGGTGACGAGCGCGTCGTCCTCGTGGTGGTCCTGACGGCGTTCCGAGTGGCCGATGATGACGTAACGGCAGCCGAGCTTCGCGAGGAATTCCCCCGAAATGTCACCGGTGTGTGCGCCCGAGTCGAACGGTGACAAATCCTGTCCGCCGAACGCGAATTCAATGCGGTCTGCTTCAATCGTCGTCTGTACCGAGCGGATGTCGGTGAAGGGAGGGAACACGGCAACCTCGACGGCGGCCGCCGAGTGCTTGGCGTCCTTGAGCGTCCATGCGAGCTTCTGCACGAATGCAATCGAGCGCAGGTGGTCGAAGTTCATCTTCCAGTTGCCCGCAATCAGCGGTCGGCGGTCTACCATCCGAGTACCTCCAGTCCGGGCAGGGACTTGCCTTCGAGGAATTCGAGGCTGGCTCCACCGCCAGTTGAAATGTGACCGAAGGCGTCCTCCGGGAATCCGAGTGCGCGAACGGCCGCTGCAGAATCGCCACCCCCGACAACACCGAGTCCGTCGACCTTGGTCAATGCATCGGCGATGGCGCGAGTGCCGCCGGCGAAAGCGTCCATCTCAAAAACACCCATCGGGCCGTTCCAGAAAACCGTCTTCGATGATTCGATGAGCGATGCGAAATGCGCGGCGGTCTCTGGACCGATGTCGAGACCCATTCCGGTCGCACCGAAGGGCGACGATTCGATGTCATCCGCCGAAACGGTGACATGATCGGCATCGGCCGCAAACTTTTCGGCGACGACGACGTCGGTGGGAAGAACGATTTCGACGCCGCGCTTTTCGGCGTCGGCAAGGTATCTGAGGACTGTGTCGATCTTGTCTGTCTCGCAGAGCGAAGCACCGATTGCCTTGCCCTGTGCTGCGAGGAACGTGAACAGCATTCCCCCACCGATGAGAAGACGGTCAACGCGCGGCAGAAGGTGTTCGATGACCCCGAGCTTGTCCGAGACCTTGGAACCGCCCAGAACGACCGTATAGGGGCGCTGGGTGTCGGTGGTGAGCCGTCGAAGGACGTCGGTCTCCCCTGCGACGAGAAGGCCGGCAGCGCTCGGCACCGCCTGCGCGGTTTCGTAGACACTCGCCTGCTTGCGGTGAACGACACCGAAACCGTCCGACACGAACGCGTCGACTCCAGCGGTGAGAAGTCCCGCAAACTCGACTCGGTCCAGGGCTTCCTTCGACGTCTCGCGAGGGTCGAAACGCAGGTTCTCGAGCACAAGAATCTGACCGGCGGTCAGCGATTCACGCTTCGCAGTGGCGTCTGCGCCGACGGTGTCTGTCGCAAAGGCAACGGGAGCATCGACGAGTTCACGGAGTCGGGCCGCGACCGGTGCGAGAGAGTACTTCGCGTCCGGAGCCCCCTCCGGTCGACCCAGGTGCGACATCGTGATGACTGCCGCCCCTGCGTCGAGGAGGTGTTGAATGGTTGGCACGGACGCGCGAATACGACCGTCGTCGGTGATGACTCCGTCCTTGAGCGGAACGTTGAAGTCACACCGCACCAGAACGGTCTTGCCGTTCAGGTCTCCGAGGGTGTCGAGCGTCCGAAGCGACATTTAGAGGCGTTCGGCGACGTATTCGGTGAGGTCGACGAGTCGGTTCGAGTAACCCCACTCGTTGTCGTACCACGACGA
>JBEGTE010000120.1:0-3391 GCA_041179605.1 Actinomycetota bacterium
TGGTACGCCTCGCGGACCTCGTCGCCGACGCCAAAACGGGCGAACGCGAGCAGTTCGCGCGTCTTATCGGGAGCCGGGAAGCGAGAGAAGTCGTACCAGCGGTCGCCGAAGAACTCTTGGACTTCGAGCCAGACGCGGCTGAGTGTCGCGAGCGGGATGCGTTCGTGGTTGCCCGTCCACTGACGAGATGTCATTAGGGTTCCGTCAGCACGGCGTTGGTCGAGTACCGGTCTGCCCGACTGGTACACGCCTCGGCCGATTTCGCGGCGCAGGCTCTTGACGCGGTCGAGTTCGCCGGTCGCGCGGACGCTGACCCACTGCAATCCGGTCCAGCCGCGTGGGTTGCCAGGGTCCTGGCGCAGAATCGATTCGAAACCGACCATCGCCGTCGCGTGCTCGTCCTTCATGAGGTTGAGGTACGCGCGCGCGTAGGTGATGTCGAGAAGCGTGTCCGACACGTGCAGGTGGTCGAGAACGTCGGCGACGGCGGGCAGGCGATCCGCCTTGCACACAACGCCGATGATCTGGTTCTTGATTTCGACGGAGGCCTTGTCGAACTTGGACAGTCCGCGGTTTCCCTCTCCCTCGAACCAATACGACAGCGCACGAGTCACGATTCGTTCGGCGAGAGCGCCGCGCGGGGTTCCGGTGCGGAAGTTGAAGACCTGTGGGAAGTCGGCGAGACGCATGAACAATCGGTCTTCCGAGATCGCCTCGAGGATTTCGTCGTCCTTGAGTTCGCGGCACACGAACGGAACCTGTTCGACGGTGACCTTGGTCGACGTGAGTGCACGCTGCAGGAACGAGACAATTTCGGCGTGGTCGAACCACTCGCGCGCGGTCGTCCAGTGGGTTCGCAGGTAAATGAAGTCCGCCGCGGTAGGTTCGCCACCACGAACTGCGGCGATGAGCGTCTTCGGCAACTCGACCGACTCGCCGGCGCGGATGCGGATGGCGGCGTCGGCGACCTTCGCCTCAATCGGGCCCTTGCTGCGGCCCTCGGATTTCAGGTTCCCGAGGCGCTCGACCGCCGCCAGCTTCTCGTCGTGTGACAAGCCCGAAACGCGGATGCACTTGATGAGCAGTCGCATCGACGAGCGGTTGATGCGGCGAAGAGACGATTCCGAACGACCGAGAAGTTCGGTCAGACGCAGATCAGATTTGAGCCCATCGACACCGTTGAACCCCGCGAAGATGATCGAAATCTGGGTGGACACCGAGTAGGAACTGAAGGGGAATTCGTCCGCAATTTCGACCGCAGCGACAAAGTTGTTGCGACGAGCGAGAAGACGGAATGCGAACGCGGCCGCGATTTTCGTGCCCGCGCGACGCGTTGCTGCCATGAGAGCAGTCCGGTCGAGATTAGAGACGAACCGGTCCGCACGAATACCGAACGACCACACCTTGCCGCTCGCACGGAGGATCTGGCGCTGGGGAATTCCGAACGTCAGGAAACGCTCCGGGTCGACAGCGACGGTGTAGGCGAATCGGCGAAGCGGAGCAAGCCACGAGATGGTGAGGATGCGGTGGATGAGAATCAACATCCGAACCTCCCGAGGGCCTTGAGTCGGCGGAAATCGCCGTCGTTCAACGATACCGTTTGGACAAACGTCGACCCGTCATGGCGCGCTTCCCGCCAGTCAGCAGCCCGACAACGGCCCGACGAATTACGATTGAGGCATGGCCCGTCGACCTTCGATCATCCCCGCGAAGGTGGCGTCGACTTTGCGACTCGCTTCGATGGCGTGGTCCCTCGGCGTTTTCATCGCCGCCTATCGAGTCATCAGCCCTTTCGCGAGACCGCACGACGGCCGAATCCTGTTCATGACGGACGCGTCCGCTGCTCCGAAGGGCAACCTCGCGTGCGTCCTCGACGCGGTGACAGCCGAAGCCGGCGACCGTGCCGACATTGTCGTCAGTGCCAGGCGCAGCCTGTGGGCGGTCCGGGGTTTGTGGCGATCCATTCACCTCGCCTACCGCGCGCGAACCAGCCGCGTGATCGTCATCGACGACTACGTTCCTGAACTGAACATGGTGACGCTGCACCCCGACACCGCGTTCATCCAGCTCTGGCATGCGTCGGGCGCGTTCAAAAAGGTCGGTTTCGCTCGCGTCGGGCTCCCCGGCGGCCCCCGCAAGGGTTCGACCGCGCACCGCGGGTACACGACCGCGATTGTTTCGGCAGACGGAGTTCGAAAGGCGTATGCAACCGCGTTCAACACGACCGTCGGAAAGATCAAGGCCACGGGAATTCCCAAGACCGACAAACTGTTCGACAAGCGGTGGGTGTTCGATTCACGCGAACGCGTCCGCCAGGAACTTGGCATCCCCGCTGGTGCCCGCGTGTCACTCGTCGCAACGACCTTCCACGGACACGGTCAGCCGACCGCCACGGTCGGGGCGTCGCACATCAACTGGGCGTCCGTTGCGGACGGCCTTCCGCACGAGTACATCCTCGTCAAGAACCACCCGTTCACCCGCGGAATCAAGCCGAACTACCCCCGCCACCCGCGCGTGATCGACGTCACGGATCGTGACGACATCGACGCAATCATGGCCGCCAGCGACGTTGTCGTGACCGACTTCTCATCCGTCATCTTTGACGCGGCGATGTTGAACAAGCCGGTCGTGTACCTCTTCGCCGACACCAGCGACTACGAGGCGAATCGCGGCTTCTTCTTTGACGTTGAGTCGTACATCTGGGGGCCGAAGGCGAACAACGAACGCGAACTCATCACCGCCATCGCCAACCCGACGGTCGACCGCGCAGTGTTCGACGCGGCGTACGAACGGCACCTCGCCGCGTGTGATGGACACGCAACTGAGCGAGTTGTGCGCGGACTTATCCTTCCCGCGGCGGGAATCGGCGCATGACCTCGGAACCCACACGGCCCGTCAGCCCCGTCATCATCGGCGGCGTGAAGGTAGCACTCGGCATGTTCCAGGCACTGTACGCGCTCGCCCGACTGATTCCTGCGCGCGACCGAATCGTGTTTCTGTCGCGCCAGGCGGATTCTGCGACGCCCGACATTTCTGCGTTGCGTGACCAGTTGATCGTCGACGACCCCAGCGTGCGGGTCACGGTCTTGGCCCGCAAAATGAAGTCCGACACCGACATTTTTTATGGGTTGCACCTCGTGCGTCAGGTGTGGCACCTCGCCCACGCGCGCCGAATCGTGCTCGATTCGTACTCGTTCCTGACATCCAACCTGTCGCTGGCAGCCGGCACGAGCGTGACCCAGATGTGGCACGCGATTGGGTCGTTCAAGCGCTTCGGTTGGGATGACATTCCCGCCGGTAATGCCCGCCGACGCCAACTGGCGACCGTATTACGCATGCACGCGGGGAACACTCGCGTTGTCGCCAGTTCTGAGGTGGCGGCGAACAACTT
>JBEGTE010000121.1:0-3889 GCA_041179605.1 Actinomycetota bacterium
TTGAACATCGCACTGCTGGCGACCGACGCCGACGTGGCGGTCCGAGTCGACGCGCACTCGGAACTGTCGCCCGGCTACGCGCAGAACGCGGTCCGCATTCTTGAAGAGACGGGCGCCTCCAACGTCGGCGGAATCATGGAAGCCCGCGGTCGCACGAACATCCAGAAGGCCGTCGCCTGGGCGTACGGGAACTTCATCGGTCTCGGCGGTGGTCCGATCCACACGGGTGGAACTGCTGGCCCGGCGGACACCGTGTACCTCGGGGTGTTCCGTCGACTCGACGTTCTCGAACTGGGCGGATTCAACGAGAAGTTGATCCGCGGACAGGACTGGGAACTGAACGCCCGCCTGCGTGAACACGGCAAGACGGTCTGGTTCGACCCGTCACTTCGCGTCGGGTACTACCCGCGCCGCGACATCGTTTCGCTCGCGAAGCAGTTCTTCGGCACGGGCGTTTTCCGCGCATATATCCTCATGGCGAACCCCAAGCGCACGCGCCTCAAGTACCTCGTTCCGCCGACGTTCATCGCGTCGCTGCTCATCGGACTCGTCGCACTCGCAGTCTCGGGAAACTGGTGGATGCTGTTGCCCGCCTACGCGTACATCGCGCTCGTCCTCTTTGGCGCGCTCACTGCGAAGGGGCTCAGCCTCAAGTCGCGTCTTGCGCTTCTCGCCGTGTTGCCGACCATGCACCTGTCGTGGGGCGCGGGTTTCTGGAAGGGAATCTTCACTTTCTCGAACCGTGGCGACGACGTCGTGCTCAACACGGCGGCCATCTCGGTCCATTCCTGAAGTCCCGCCCGATAAACTTGCCCAAGGTCCCAGGGGAAGGTCATCATGAGCGATATCGTCGTGTGCTCGTTTTACACCGACGACGAGTATTACCGAAACGAGGCGAAAGCACTTCGTGCGGATCTCGAGAAGCTCGGCGTCGAATACGTCCTGGAAGAAATTCACAAGGTCGAGGGCCAGGACTGGGCGGACATGTGCCGCCAGAAGGTTCCGTTCCTCAACTCGGTATGTGAGCGGTTCCCCGACAAGAAGGTTTTCTGGATTGACGTCGACTGCCGTCTGCTGTCGCTTCCCGATTTCGTGCGCAACTCCAGCGCGGACATCATCGGTTTCCAGCGCGGTTTCGGCTCGTCGCTGACGATCGGATACCAGAACCGCACCCGTTTCTGGGAGCCCTGCTTCTGGGGCGTCGGAACCGGCGCGAACGCCCGCAAGATGATGGCGGACGCCGCCGCGATCGAATCGACCAGCACGTTGAAGGCCACTGACGACTACTTTTTCGAGGACGCCTGGCGTCAAAACGCCGACTCTCTCACCTTCCAACTCATCCCCGGCGCCTGCGTTCTAGGCAAGGGCGACCCGTCGCTCAACCTCGAGACGTTCTTCGTCTTCGGGTCGTCGGGCAATGTCGCCGAGTTCAAAGGCAAGGTCGAACAGCACAAGGGCATGTCCAAGCCGACTCTGCGCCAGTCGATCACCAAGGTCGGCAAGGCCGTTCTTCGTCGCCTGCCGCAGCCGGTCGCTCGTCGCGTGGTGAACATCGCCGACCGCACGGGAATCACCGCGATTCTGACGGGCAAGGGCTCGGTGGGGAACACGCTGTCGCGTCGCGCACTGACCCACAAGGTGTTGCGTGCCGGTTTCGACGGCAACCTCGCCGAACTCGAACGCGTCGCGACCCAGTTGAACACCGAGGGAGTCACGACTCCCGAAGAGCGCGCGACCATTGTTGCCGCCCGCACGTTCGCCCACTATTCGAGCCGCGAGAGTGACAACACCGTAACTCTGACGTGGTGGGCGCGTCCGTTCCCTGGTAACTTCGGCGACTGGCTGAGCCCGCTCATCATTGGCAATTACACCGACGACCGAATCGTGTACCACTCGCCGACCGCACCGATTGTCGAGCCGCACCTCATCTCGACGGGTTCGATTGGACGTTTCATCACGCCGTCCTCGATCGTCATCGGTACGGGCATTTCGTCGGACGACGTCGAACTGCACCCCAAGGCCGAATACATGTCGGTTCGTGGACCGCTGACCGCCAAGCACGTCAAGGCGTGCGGCGGCCCCGACGTCGAATCGTTCGGCGACCCCGGCGCGATCATGTCGCGCATCTTCCCGATGAACCGCGGCACAACGAACGGCAAGACCGCGTTCGTCCGCCACTTCACGCACGCGCAGATTCCAATGCGACTGCCCGAACACTTCGAGGAACTGTCGGTCCTCATGTCGGCCCCTGCCCAGATCGCCGACTTCATCGGAACGCTGATCCAGTACGACCGTGTCGTCACCAGCGCCATGCACGTCTTCATCGTCTGCCAGTCGTACGGTGTCCCGTGTTCGCTCGTCACCTTCGAAGGGTTCGAGGACAACGTTCACGGAACCGGGCTCAAGTACGGTGACTATGCGATGGGAGTCGGTCTCGACACCGTCAGCCCCTCGGTCGTTCCGCTCGACCTTCAGAAGTTCTCGTTCGCGAGTATCGAGCGCGACGACTTCGTCAGTGAAGCAAAAAAGGACGAGATCGTCGACGCTATCCGCCGCGGAATCACCGAGCTGGAGAGTCGACGCTAGGTTCCGACCATGTGGACTCTCATTCGGGAACTTCGAGCGGCTCTGGCCGAACTGTTCCCGACGCGTCGGGACTCGTTCATTGTGACCGGGCTCGTGCTGTTCGGTGCGGTTGTTTCCGGTGCCGAGATGCTGACCGCAAAACTGTTTTCGGACATCATCCTGCCGAGCGGCTCGGGCACCCGCCCGATGCAGGACACGATTCTGCTCGCGGTGCTGTTTCTCGTCGTGTTCGGCGGCTTGCGAGTCGTCAACTACGCCCAGAACCTGTATCGGGTCAACGTGTTCGAGAAGGCGTTCGACGGTCGCACCGACAAGTCCGGGTCGGGGGAGTCGTGGCGCTGGGCGACCGCGATGGAACTCACGACTGTCCTCACGATGACCGCTCGCATCGCGGTCATCGCGCTCGTGTTGTTTGTCATTTCGCCGATTTTTGGGGTGGCGAACATTGTTTTGTTCCTGCTCATCGCCGAAGTGTTCGGCGCAGCCGTTCGTCGCCAGTTCGTCACGCAGGAGGCGTTCCGCGATCGTCAAAAGGCGAAGGCGCCGGCGTCGTCCGCCGAAAAGGTTCGCGCACGAATCAAGGCGGGCGAGGCGTCATCGCTTCTCGCCAGCCTCGGGGTCATGGCTCTCATGGGTGTGCTCATCGTCCTCGCGATCACCGGGGTGGTTGTCGCCGGTGACGCGTTGGTGTTGTTCCTCGCCGTCCGCATGATTGGCCAGATGTATTCGGGAATTTCCAGCGGTCTCATGCGATTCACGCGTGCACGAGTCAATGGTCGCTAACGAGTCAATGGTCGCTAACCCGAAACTGACGATCGCCTACTCGGTTCTCGCCGCGGGGTTGTCGAACGTGCGACTGCCTGATGCACGGACCGACGTTGAAATTCTCGTCATCGTGCAGGGTCACGGCGGTTCGGCGCCGAAGCGTGACGACGTTCGCGAAATCCGGCTCGACTCGATGGGCGTCACGCGCAGTCGCAACGTCGCGATTCGCGAAGCCCGCGGCGAGGTCCTCGTCTTTGGCGAGGAAAACGTTGAGTGGGTTGATGCTGGTCTCGCCGACGTCATCGCACTGTTTGCCGACAATCCTCGGCTCGCAGTTTTCCTCGGTCGCGCCGAGGACGAAACGGGCGCACTACGCAAGCGATACCCCGTTTACCGTGAACCGGCGACGATCTGGAATTCCGCCCGCGTCGGAACGATTGAGCTCGCGGTCCGCCCAGAACTGATGCGCAAATCGAAGGTTCAGTTCGACGAGAACTTCGGCGCAGGCACCGACAACTACCTGGGGGACGAGTACATC
>JBEGTE010000122.1:0-3322 GCA_041179605.1 Actinomycetota bacterium
GGAGTTCCTCAACTTCATCGTCGCCGAGGTGATTCGTCACCACGACAAGATCGCGGGGAGCGACTCGAACTAAGCGGTCGGTCGGGCGGCGTACAGCTTCTCGGCGACGGCGATGCAGTCATCAATCATGCGCTGCTGGCGCTTGACGGTGACGTACTTTGGGCCGGGCCACGCGGGAACGAATGACTTGTCGGGCGCGGTGTTGCGCAACATCCACGCGAACACGCATTCTTCGGCGCCGGTGACATACAACTGCCACTGAACCTGGCGTTGGTAGTGAATCGGTACCCAGTCGTATCGACCCCAGTCGCGACCGGTCGTCTTGACCTCGACGATCGTCTTGTGATCGGGTGAAAGCCCGTCGGGAGTCGCCATGCGCCAGTCGGCATCAGCCGATGCGATGAGCCAGTCGTTGCCTTCGATGTCGAATCGTTCCTGCAGACGCGCGATGATGTGAGGTTCTTGGTCGCGGCCAAACTTCATGTACCCGTTGTCGGGGATTGGAGTCGGGTCCGCCATTTGGGCTAGCACCTCGTTAAATCCCTTGTCATCGAACGCCTTGGACACCATGGTCGCGGTGACGCCGTTGGCGCGAACGCGAAGCCATTCCTCGTAATCGGCGCTGCGCACCAAAAATCGGGACTGCTCAATCATGTGTTCTCCTCTGTCTCCGTCACGTTACCGCTCGGGAGCCCCACCGAATCGGCGACTATCCGCCGACGACCGCACCGAAGTGCGCGGGAAGAGTACCGCGGTGGACGCGCGTCAGTTCGTCGACCGAAAGGGCGAGCAGGTCCTGGACCTCCAGTGAACGCGATTCGGCGTCGGTGACACCGACCCGAAGAACCGGAACGTTGCGCCCATCGCAGAGCCCGCGGAACTTGACGTCGTCCTCACGTGCGACCGAGACGAGAACACGAGCCTGCGTTTCCGAGAACAGCGCGGCTGTCGAATCGACACCGTCGCGCGAGACGATTTCGTCAATCCATACTCGAGCGCCGACACCGAAGCGCAGAACACCGTCGGCGACCGCACGGAGGAAACCGCCGGTGCCGAGGTCGGTTGCGCTGGTGACAAGGCCTTCGAGCGCGGCAGCGGACAAGAGTCCGGCGACGTTCCTCTCGGCGTTGAAGTCGACCTTCGGCGGGACACCACCGAGGTGGTTGTGAACGGCACCGGCCCAGGCAGAACCTCCGAGTTCGTCAGCGGTCACACCGAGCAGGTACAGGTTTTCACCGTCGTCCTGCCAACCCGACGGGAGACGTCGGGCGACGTTGTCGATCGAGCCCAGAACCGCAACGACGGGGGTCGGATGAATCGGGACGTCACCGGTCTGGTTGTAGAACGAGACGTTTCCACCGGTGACGGGGATACCGAGTTCAAGACACCCGTCCGCGAGTCCCTCGACCGCGCGGGCGAACTGCCACATGACCTCGGGGTTCTCGGGCGAACCAAAGTTAAGGCAGTCGGACACCGCCATCGGTGTCGCGCCACTGCTCGCAACGTTGCGGTACGCCTCGACAAGAGCCAGTTGCGCGCCAACGTACGGGTCGAGTTGGCAGTAACGACCGTTCGCGTCCGTCGCGAGAGCGACTCCGAGCCCCGACTCCTCGTCGATGCGGATCATTCCGGCACCGTCGGGGGTGTGCAGGGCGGTGTTGCCCATGACGTAGTAGTCGTACTGGTTCGTGATCCAGTCGGTGTCCGCTTCGTTCGGCGAACCGAGGATGGCGAGGAACTGCTTCTTCAGTTCGTCACCAGCGGTCGCACGTGCGAACTTCGCTGGCGAATCCGCCTGCAGTGCGTCGAGCCACGACGGGTATTCCATTGGGCGGTTGTAAACGGGACCGTCGATCGCGACCGTGCGCGGGTCGACGTCGACGATGGTTTGACCCTTCCACTCGATAATGAGTCGGCCTGTGTCGGTGACCTCGCCCAGAACGCTCGCTTCGACATCCCACTTGGTGGTGACGGCGAGGAACGCGTCGAGCTTTTCGGGTCGCACGATCGCCATCATGCGTTCCTGGCTCTCGGACATGAGGATTTCCTCGGCCGTCAGAGTCGGGTCGCGCAGCAGGACGTTGTCGAGTGTGATGAACATTCCGCCGTCACCGTTCGACGCGAGTTCGCTCGTCGCACACGAGATGCCGGCGGCACCGAGGTCCTGGATTCCTTCGACGCAGTCGCCCGCGAACAGTTCGAGGCAGCACTCGATGAGCACCTTTTCCGCAAACGGATCGCCGACCTGGACCGCGGGACGCTTGGTCGGTCCGCCTTCGGCGAAGGTGTCGGACGCGAGGATCGAGGCTCCGCCGATCCCGTCACCACCGGTGCGTGCACCGAACAGGACGACGAGGTTTCCGACGCCCTTGGCGTTCGCGAGGTGTAGGTCCTCGTGGCGCAGAGCGCCGACCGCGAGGGCGTTGACGAGCGGGTTTGCCTGATACACCGGGTCAAACCAGGTCTCGCCACCGATGTTAGGCAGACCCAGGCAGTTGCCGTAGAACGAGATTCCGCTGACGACACCGTTTATGACACGGTTGGTGTCGGGGTGATCAATCGCGCCGAATCGCAAGGCGTCCATGACGGCGACGGGACGAGCACCCATCGAGATGATGTCGCGAACAATCCCGCCGACGCCGGTCGCGGCGCCCTGGAATGGCTCGATGTAGGACGGGTGGTTGTGGCTTTCGATCTTAAAGGTGACCGCCCAGCCCTCGCCGATGTCGACAACGCCGGCGTTCTCGCCCATTCCGACCATGAGGTGCTTTGTCATCTCGGGCGACACCTTCTTGCCGAACTGGCGCAGGTGAACCTTGGACGACTTGTACGAGCAGTGCTCGGACCACATCACCGAGTACATCGCCAGTTCGCCCGAGGTCGGGCGGCGGCCAAGGATGTCACGGATCTGCTGGTACTCCTCCGGCTTGAGACCCAGCAGGTGATACGGCTGGTCCTTCTCGGGAGTCGCGGCGGCGTTCTCGACGGTGTCGGGAGTGTGTTCGGTCACGGTGGCTCCTGGTTATGAAAGGACGGTGGCCGCGAGGACCGACTGGAACATGGCGAGACCGTCAACACCCGACTGCATGCGCTCGTCGGTGTCGGGTCCGAACCCGGGTTCGACGGCGTGTTCGGGGTGCGGCATGAGTCCGACGACGTTTCCGCGCGCGTTGCGAAGACCAGCGATGTCGTTGAGCGAACCGTTCGGGTTGACGTCGACGTAACGGAACGCGACGAGCCCGTCACCTTCGAGGCGCTTCAGCGTCTCGTCGTCGGCGATGAATCCGCCCTCGCCGTTCTTGAGCGGGATGGTGATTTCCTG
>JBEGTE010000123.1:0-3316 GCA_041179605.1 Actinomycetota bacterium
GAAATTCAGCGCCTGATTCGTTTCATGCCCAAGGTCGTCATCGCCCTTGTCCCCGGTTGGGCGGCCGGCGGTGGTCACTCGTTGCACGTCGTGTGCGACCTGTCGATTGCGAGCCGCGAACACGCACGTTTCAAGCAGACCGATGCGACCGTCGGATCGTTCGACGCCGGGTACGGCTCGGCGTATTTCGCTCGTCAGGTCGGTCAAAAGTTCGCGCGCGAAGTTTTCTTCCTCGCGGACGAGTACGACGCACAGCGCGCGTACGAAATGGGCGCAGTCAACGCTGTCGTCCCCCACGCGGAACTCGAATCGACCGGCATCGCGTGGGCCGAGCGCATCCTGCAACAGAGCCCGACTGCGATTCGCATGCTCAAGTTCGCGTTCAACGCGGTCGACGATGGCCTTGTCGGACAACAGGTCTTCGCGGGTGAAGCCACCCGTTTGGCCTACGGAACTGCCGAAGCCGCCGAGGGACGGGACTCGTTCCTCGAAAAGCGTGACGCGGACTGGTCCGCTTTCCCCTGGCAGATATAGAACAGTGGAGCCGCTGCCCACACTCACGGCGGACGAGCTGGCTCGTCTCGAACGGGCTCTGCTGGACGGAATCGTTGTCGAGACGAGTGGATCCACCGAGAAGCCAAAGCGAGTAATGCTCTCCGCAGACGCTATTCGGGCATCGGCCGCGGCGACGGCATCGGTAATTGGCGTCGGCGGGTGGGTTCTCGCCCTTCCCCTTTCCTACATTGCGGGGATCATGGTTGTCGCTCGCGCCCTGATTGCTGGGCAACCACTGGTCGACTTCCGTGCAGAACCCTTCGGCGCGGAGCGATTCGTCGACTCAGTGAAGGAACTGCCCGAGGGAACCTGGTTCACATCATTCGTCCCCACGCAACTCGCGCGACTCGTCGACCTGGCAGAGGTCGACTCGGATGCTGTAACAGCGCTCACACGATTCGACGCAATCCTGGTCGGTGGCCAAGCAATCCCCGCCGGTCTTGTCGAGCGGGCAGCGGCGCTCGGCGTACGCGTCATCAAGACGTACGGATCGGCCGAAACCGCGGGCGGAGTTGTGTACGACGGAATCCCCATCGGCGACACCGAATTGCGAATCGCGGAGGATGGCGTACTCGAAATACGGTCGTCCAGTCTGGCCAGCGGATATCGGGGGGATGAAGAACGAACCGCGCGTGATTTCGCCAACGGCTGGTTCCGAACGAGTGACATTGCACACATCGACAATGGTCGGCTCGTCATCGACGGACGGGTGGATGACATCATCGTGACCGGCGGAGTCAAAGTTTCACTCGCCGACATCGAACGCGTGCTGCAGGAGGCAGGAATTTCTGCTGTTGCCACCTGGTTCGCCGACGACGAGTGGGGTCAAGTTCCCGCGCTGGTTTCGACCGACGTTCTTGACCTCGACACGTCTCGACGAGTAATCGAAACCGCACTCGGGAAGGCCGCGCGTCCGTATCGGGCGGTCACCGTCGCGGAGATTCCGACGCTGTCGTCGGGCAAGGTTGATCGCATCGCGATTCGCGAAATCGTGCAAGCCGAGCAACCCTAGAATCGTCTCGTGGCTACCAAGAACTCGAAAAAGAAAAAGTCGACGACGAAGTCGGGCGGTCGACCCAGCGCACACAAGCTCGTCGCGCACGGCGCGACTACTGCAGTTGCCGACAAGCCGATTCGAGTCGGTGACTGGATTCGCGCCGCTCGTCCCGCGACGCTCGGGTTGGCGATCGCCCCCGTGGTCTCGGGCTGGGGTATTTCGATGATGAACCTCACCATCCTCGATGAGCCGCGTGCAATCCTCGTGATGCAGGGCCCGGCAGTTCTCGCCCTTCTTGTCGCGATCTTCCTGCAGATCGGCGTCAATTTTGCCAACGACTATTCCGACGGAATCCGCGGAACCGACGCACACCGCGTCGGTCCGAGACGGCTCACTGCGTCAGGCCGCGTCAACCCCACACTCGTGCGTACCATCGCGTTCGTTTTCTTCGGTCTCGCCGCGGCCGCCGGTCTCGGTTTGACCATCTGGAAAGAAATTTGGTGGTTGCCACTCGTCGGAATCGCGTGCCTTGCGGCGGCGTGGTTTTACACCGGCGGCAAGCGTCCGTATGGGTACATGGGCCTCGGCGAGATCTTCGTCTTCCTTTTCTTTGGTCCCGTTGCGGTCGTTGGAACGACCTACGTTCTGGTCAAGTCAATCTGGCTCGAGCCGATTCTGCTCGGAGTCGCTCACGGCCTCTTCGCGTGCGCGGTATTGCTGGTCAACAACATTCGTGACCGCGAAACCGACATCGTCGCGGGCAAGCGCACGCTGGCAACTCGCACCCCGATGTGGCTAAACCGCGCGCTGTTCGGCGTCTACACGTTGTTGCCGTTCGGCATCCTCACGTGGTTCGCGTTGACCGTGTTCAACACGTGGTGGGCGTACTTCACGTTGTTCCTCGCGATCCCAGCTGTCCTCATCACGTCGACGGCAAAGACCTCACCCGAGTACGTCCTCGCGCTCAAGCTGACGGTGTGGACGAGTCTCGTCTTCGCGGGAATTCTCGCGTACACGCTCGCGTTCTAATCAGCACTCGACGACGTTGACGGCGAGCCCGCCCGTCGAGGTCTCCTTGTACTTGGACGACATGTCGATTCCGGTCTGGCGCATTGTCTCGATGACCGTGTCGAGCGAGATCTTGTGTGACCCGTCACCAGCAAGGGCCAAGCGCACGGCCGCAACGGCGGTGCCGGCTGCAATTGCGTTTCGTTCGATGCAGGGCATCTGCACGAAACCGCCCACCGGGTCACAGGTCAAGCCGAGGTTGTGTTCCATTGCGATTTCGGCGGCGTTCTCAATCTGGGCGGGTGTTCCGCCGAGCACCGCAGCCAAGCCGCCAGCAGCCATCGAACAGGCCGAACCGACCTCGCCCTGGCAGCCGGCCTCGGCGCCCGAGATGGACGCGTTGCGCTTGTACAGGGTTCCAATCGCGCCGGCCGTCAACAGGTAGTCGCGCTCGATTACGTCGACCGGCACGCGCTTAAAAATCTGTGCGTAGTAGCCGACTGCAGGAATGATTCCGGCCGCGCCGTTAGTCGGAGCAGTGACAACGCGCATGCCCGCCGCGTTCTCTTCATTCACGGCGATGGCGTACGCCTGTAACCACTCGTTGGACAATTCGGACGCCGGCGTCCCGCCTGCTTCTTGTGTAGTCAACTTGGCGGCGATTGCGGCCGCACGGCGCTGGACATTCAGCGTCCCCGGCAACATTCCCTCGTGGACCAAGCCGTCCTCGACGCACCCCGTCATTGTCGACCAGAT
>JBEGTE010000124.1:0-3314 GCA_041179605.1 Actinomycetota bacterium
GTGACGACACCGAAGCGATGTACCAGGTTGTCACGCGTCGCGCCACACGACTGCTCGAGGAAAACGGTTCCATGCGGTATCCGACCAGCCTGCTGCTTGTCGATGGCGGTCAGCCCCAGGTCAATGCCGCGTCACGTGCCATCGACGACGTCGGACTCACCGGGGTCAGCGTGGTGGGGCTCGCCAAGCGACTCGAAGAAATGTGGCTGCCAGGTGAGAGCTTCCCCGTGATTCTGCCCCGAAACTCCGAGGCGCTGTATTTGGTCCAGCGAGCGCGCGATGAAGCACACCGCTTCGCGATCCGTTATCAGCGCTCCAAGCGCACCAAAACGCTGACATCGGAACTTGCGGAACTGGACGGCATTGGGCCGACTCGTGTTCAGGCGCTCATCAAACACTTCGGCAGTCCAACTGCAGTGCGCAAGGCGACGATCGCCGACATTGAACGTGTTCCCGGGATCGGACGCAGTACTGCCGAGCGTATATTTTCCGCGCTATCGAGCGAATCAGAGCAGGACTAGGCTGAGAGCGTCATGTCAGAGCCTCACAGCGCCCATCTCATCATCGTCACCGGTCTTTCCGGTGCGGGGCGTTCGACCGCCGCACACGCGCTCGAAGACGGCGGCTGGCGCGTCATCGACAACCTGCCGTCGCAACTGCTCCCGTCGCTTGTGGACTTGGCAACGCCGTCGGAATCGACGTTGAACCGCCTCGCGGTAGTCGTCGATGTTCGCGGTGGCTCATCAGTGGAGGAAATCGAGCCGCTCATCGCGGGAATCCGCGAGAAGGTCGATCTTCGTGTCCTGTTCCTCGACGCGACGGACACTGACCTCGTCAAGCGTTACGAGGCCTCCCGCCGTCCGCACCCCCTGCAGGGGAAGGGTACGATCCTCGACGGAATCAAACTGGAACGTGATCGGCTCGGGAAACTGCGCGAACTTGCGGACGTTGTCCTCGACACAACGGGGTTGAACCCGAACCAGACGGCGACTCTGGTTCACGAGAGTTTTCGCTCCGAAACACCCGCGACGATCAACGTGGTCGTCGAGTCGTTTGGTTTCAAGCACGGGATCCCCGTCGACGCGGACCTCATGGCCGATGTGCGTTTCCTTCCGAACCCGTTCTGGAGTGAACACCTGCGCCACGAGACGGGCCTCAACCCCGAAGTGCAGGCTTTCGTTCTCGGTCACCCGGACGTCGAGCAGTACCTCGGTGGGTTCGTACACATGATCGAGCCGACGCTGAAGGGCTACGTTCGCGAGCACAAGCGCTACGCCACCATCGCAATAGGATGTACGGGTGGCAAGCACCGCAGTGTCGCCATTTCCGAAGAGCTTGCTCGTCGAATTGGCACAATTCCGGGAGTCTCTGTCACCCTCAAGCATCGCGATATCGGACGGGAATAGACATGTCGCTCACAACCCGCGTGAAGGATGAGCTCGTCGCCGTTGACGACCCCTCGTCGTCCATTCGCGTTGCCGAAATCGCGACACTCATGCGCTTTGCGGGAGTGATGCACCTGGTGTCAGGCAAGTTGGCGATCGACGTTGAACTCGACCACCTGCCGAGCGCACAGCGCCTTCGAAAGGCAATTCACGCGGCGTTCGGTCTGCAATCTGGTGCAAAGACGTCACCGGTAAACGCCAACAAGAAGGTCGAGACGTACCTCGTTCGAGTCGCTGAGGGTGCCGAGCAGCTTGCACGTAACGTCGGACTAATCGATGCTCGTCGTCGCGCGGTTCGCGGCCTTCCGAACAAGCTCACCACTGCACCTATCGGTGACATCGCCGGCGTACTCCGCGGTGCATTCCTGGCGCGCGGAATCCTGTCCGACCCCGGCCGCAGTCAGACCATTGAAATCGTTGCGCCGACGAACGAAGCGGCGATGGCTCTCGTCGGAGCGTGTGGTCGAGTCGACATCTCGGCGAAGACGCGCGATGTGCGGGGCGGTTTCCGCGTCGTCATTCGTGACGCTGATGCGATTTCCTCTTTCCTCGGCGTCATCGGCGCACCGAACACTCTCGCCGAGTGGATTGAAGCCCGAGCGACCCGAGAGGTGCGCGCGAACGCGAACCGGCTTGTCAACTTTGACGACGCCAACCTGCGCCGTTCGGCTGCCGCCGCGGTTGCGGCGTGTGCACGCGTTGAGCGAGCGTTCGAGATTCTCGGGGAAGGGATCCCCGACCACCTCGCGTACGCCGGCAAGTTGCGCCTCGATCACCGCGAAGCCAGTCTCGATGAACTGGGGCACTACGCGAACCCCATCATGACCAAGGACGCGGTCGCCGGCCGTATCCGTCGCCTTCTCGCCATGGCCGACAAGAAGGCATCAGACCTCGGAATTCCGAACACCTCGGACGGCATTCCGGACCTCGCCGATTAACACCCAACCCACGAAGGAGCCGACATGGCTGTCTACACACTCCCCGAACTGACGTACGACTACGCAGCGCTCGAACCACACATTTCTGCGCGCATCATGGAGCTGCACCACTCCAAGCACCACGCCGCGTACGTTGCAGGAGCAAACGCTGCCCTCGAGCAGATGGAAGAGGCGCGCGCAAACAACGCGTTTGGCGCCATCAACAAGCTCGAGAAGGACCTCGCTTTCCACCTCGGCGGTCACATCAACCACTCGATCTTCTGGACCAATCTGTCGCCGAACGGTGCAGACCGTCCGAGCGGTGAACTCGCCGCCGCCATCGACGAGTTCTTCGGTTCGTTCGAGGCGTTCCAAGCTCACTTCAACGCGGCCAGCCTCGGAATCCAGGGGAGTGGCTGGGGAATCCTCTCGTGGGACCCGGTCGGTGCACGACTCATCATCCAGCAGTTGTTCGACCAGCAGGCCAACACCGCTCAGGGAACCATCCCGCTCTTGCAGCTCGACATGTGGGAACACGCCTTCTACCTCGACTACCAGAACGTCAAGGCCGACTATGTCAAGGCGTTCTGGAACATCGTGAACTGGGACAACGTTGCGGAGCGTTTCGCCGCGGCTCGCACCCAAACCGCGGGAATTTTGCTACTCTCTAAGTAGGTAGCGTTGCCTGTTCGCAGGCGCGCTTTTTCTATTTCCACCACCACTAGATAGGAATATTCGTGAGCGTCAAGATTGGTATCAACGGCTTCGGTCGAATCGGTCGCAATTACCTCCGCGCCGCCCTTGCACAGGGCTCGAAGCTCGACATCGTTGCCGTCAACGACCTGTCGGACACGAAGTCGCTGGCCACCCTGCTCAAGTACGACTCGATCACGGGTCGTCTCGCAGCTGACGTCACGTACGACGACACCAACGTCATCGTCAACGGTAAGAA
>JBEGTE010000125.1:0-3279 GCA_041179605.1 Actinomycetota bacterium
GTCGCCATGCCCTCTTCCCAGCCCGCGATGCGGAACGAGCCCAGGTCGGGGACCGCCTTCATGTCGGGGGCACCCATGTCGCGCTCGAACCACGGGGTGGCCTCGACGTCGGAACGGAAGTTCCACGAGAACGCGACCGCCGAGATGGCGAAGCCGGCGCCGGTGAGGAACTGTTCGACCGGGAGTCGCTTGCCGCGGGGCATTCCCCACGTGTCGGTGAAGATGCATTCGACGGTGTGAATACCGTTCGCCGTGATGATGTCAGCGCAGTCGGCCAGTGTGACGGCCGCTTTTTCGGTGCTTGCTCCCATGGTTCCTCATCTTTGAGTGACGTATCCGACTTACGGATATACAATATATCCAGAGTAGCCGAGGCAACAATCTCCGGCAACCACTCGCATCAATCTCATTGTGGAGGTCCCGTGAAATCGCTCGTTCTCGTCAACGTCGGAGAGCCGCTCGAGGTTCAGGAACGGGACATCCCCGTCGCGGGACCCGGACAAGAAGTCATCAAGGTCGTTGCCTGTGGCGTGTGCCACTCGGACATTCACGTCGCGGACGGACACTTCGGCGGTCCATTTCCGCTGGTCCTCGGACACGAGGTCGTCGGTGAACACCCCGAACTCGGTCGCGTTCTCGTCTACGCACCCTGGGGTTGCCGCAAGCCAGACTGCCGCCAGTGCAACGACGGGAACGAGATGATTTGTGCGAACAGCCACGAAGCCGGTGTGTTCGATGACGGCGGGTACCAGGAATACATGCTGGTCCCCAGTCGCGACTACCTGTTCCCCATCGGCGATCTGGACCCCATCACCACAGCGCCGCTCGCCTGTGGTGGACTGACCGCTTTCCGTGCGGTCAAGCGCGTCCTTCCCCACGTCCAGCACAAGGGTGCGACGGCGGTCGTCATCGGAGCCGGTGGACTCGGACAGTTCGCGGTCCAGTTCCTCAAGAAGTTGGCAAACGTTGAGGTGACGGTTCTGGACCTCGCCGACGACAAGCTCGAGGCTGCCCTGAATTTGGGGGCGGACCATGCCGTCAAGCAGTTGCCGGACGGGGCCAAGTATGACGCGATCATCGACTTCGTTGGTGCGACTCCGACGATGGCGGCGGCGGGTGCCCACGTCCAGCGACAGGGCATCATCGCCGTCGTCGGTCTCGCCGGCGGTCGACTCGAATACGGTGTCGGCGTCATCCCTAGCGAAACGGTCGTCACCTCGTCGATTTGGGGCGGGCTCGGCGAACTGGGCGAACTCCTCGACTTCGTCCGGACCAAAGGCATCGATCACCTCGTCGAGACGATGCCGCTCGATTCCGCACAAGAAGCCCTCGACCGCTTGCGCAAGGGCGACATTCGTGGTCGAGTAGTACTAACCGTTTAGACCCGAACGATTTCTGGGCCGACAACACAACCGAAAGCAGTGCCATGAATTTCCCCACAAAGACCGCGGCGGAATGGGCCGCCTACGCCGACACGCTCGCGTGGCCGGAAGCGATGATCATCGACGGCAAGAAGCAACAGGGCAAGGACGAATCGCGCGTCAACCTCGTCACCCCGCGTGACGGTTCGGTCGTCACCACCGTGCCCTACGCCACCGAAGCCGAATTAGAGGCAGCGGTTGCCGCAGCGCGCACGGCATTCGACGAGGGCCCGTGGCCGCGCATGGCGCCGAAGCAACGCAAGGAACTCATGCTGCGCTGGGTCGACCTGATGGAAGAGCACCGCACCGAGCTCGCGACGATGTTGTCAGTCGAGATGGGCAAGCCGATCCAGGACGCGTGGGGCATCGAACTCCGTGCGCTCATCAACTCGTACCGCTGGTACGCCGAAATGGCGGACAAGGAACTCGACGAAGTTTCTCCCGTCGGCGAGGACGACCTGGCCCTCATCACGCGCGAGCCCGTCGGAGTTGTGGCGGTCGTGACGCCGTGGAACTTCCCGCTGACGCTGTCGGCGTGGAAGATTGCACCGGCTCTCGCGGTCGGTTGCACCGTTGTTCACAAGCCCGCCGACCTGACGCCGCTCACCGCGGTTCGCATCGCTGAACTTGCGCTCGAAGCGGGAATCCCCGCGGGCGTGCTCAACGTTCTTCCCGGTCGCGGATCGGTCATCGGTAAGGGGCTCGGCCTTCACCGTGCCGTTGACTCGCTCGCGTTCACCGGTTCGACCGAGGTCGGACGTGCGTACATGGAGTACGCCGCACAGTCGAACCTCAAGCGCGTGTGGCTGGAACTCGGTGGCAAGTCGCCGAACATCATCCTCCCCGACGCCCCCGACCTGCAGGCCGCCATCGACACCGCTGCGTGGGGAATCTTCTTCAACACCGGCCAGATGTGCACGGCACCGTCGAGGCTCATCGTCCACCAGGACGTCGCCGACGAGGTCATCGCGGGCGTTCTCGCCGCTGCCAAGCACTACCAGCCCGGTGACCCGTTCGACACGGCGACCAAGATGGGTCCGCTCGCGTCGATGTCCCGTCGCGCCGAGGTGCAGGAGCACGTTGATCGCGCACTTGCCGACGGCTCGAAATTGGAAATCGGTGGGGGGTCGATCGACCTGACCGGCGACCTCGCCGGCGGTGCGTATTACCAGCCGACCGTGTTCACCAACGTCCACCCCGACTCGTCGTTGGCGCAGAACGAGGTCTTCGGGCCGGTTCTGTCGGTGACGACCGTCAAGGACGAGGACGAAGCGATTCGCGTCGCCAACAACACCGACTACGGGCTCGCAGCCGGTCTGTGGACAGCGAATGTCTCGACCGTGCACCGCCTCGCTCGTCGCATACGCGCCGGCACAGTGTGGGTCAACTGCTACGAAGAGGGAGACCTCACGGTCCCGTTCGGCGGATTCAAGATGTCGGGCAACGGTCGCGACAAGTCGCGTCACGCGCTCGAGAAGTACACCGAGCTCAAAACCACCTACATCAAGCTCTAGCTCACTCAACGAGGAAGGCCCCCACCGCACGGTGGGGGCCTTCTCAGTTGCGTGATCGGTTAGGACATGTCCGAAACCAACGATGCGTTCTCCTTCTTGTTGACGACACCGGAAACGAGTCCAGCGGCGAAGAAGATGAACGGGAGCGCTACGAGGAACCAACCGAGCGGGCTGAGCGCGAATGCGCTCTCCGGCAGGGTCGGGTCGACACCGTCTGCAACCGTGCCCGAGAGCAGGTTGAAGCGAGCGATGATGAGGTACATCGCGAGCGCCATACCGAGCGTTGCGAGGGCCGGTGCGATGACCGACTGCCACACGTTCGCTCCGCCGTTCTTGCGGAAGTA
>JBEGTE010000126.1:0-3164 GCA_041179605.1 Actinomycetota bacterium
AGCATGAGCGTCGCCTTCTCCATCGCGCCAAGGGCGACCTTCGCGGCCCACGAACCTGCTTCGGCGCGCGGTTCAATCTGGCTTCGGCGGGCGGCCACGACGGCGAACTCGGCAGCAACAAAGAACGCGTTCACGAGAAGCAGAACGGCGAGCCAGCCGATTCCCGAATAATCAGTCATCGTCCACCTCGTTCGGGGTGAAGCGGACGCGGTCGATTCGTCGACCCTCCATGCGTTCAACGACGAACACTCCGCCGAGGGCTTCGTGCGATTGGCCGGCCTCTGGAATGTGTCCCCATTCGGACAGTAACCAGCCTCCGACGGTTTCCCACGGTCCGTCCTCGGGGACGTCGATTCCGGTGCGATCGCGCAGTTCGTCAGGACGCAGCGACGCGGGGAACGTGAGTGAATCCTTGCCCTTGACGACGTCCGCCTTGGCGCGGTCGTGTTCGTCACTGACTTCACCGATCAGTTCCTCGATGAGGTCCTCGAGCGTCGCGATTCCGGCCGTTCCGCCGTATTCGTCAACGACAAGCGACATTTGGTAACCGCGTGTGCGAAGTTCACCGAGAAGCACGTCGAGCTGCATGGTTTCGGGGACACGAAGGGCTTCAGTCTGCAGCGCGCCGGCGGGCACCTCGGCTCGGCGTTCACGCGGAACGGCGACCGCTTGCTTGACGTGAACGATTCCGACGACGTCGTCGGCGTCCTCGTCAATCACAGGAAAACGCGAAAAGCCGGTCTTGCGTGCGAGGGCGATGATGTCGTCTGCTGACTCGCCCACCTTGACGGTCGCCACACGGGTTCGCGGGGTCATGATGTCTTGCGCCTGGTGCTGCGCGAACGACAACGCCTTGCCCAGCAGGGTCGCGGTGTCCTCTTCCAGTCCGCCGTGAATCGACGAGTGGCGGACGGCCGACGCAAGTTCCTCCGCGGTTCGTGCCGACGACAGCTCCTCTTTCGGTTCAACGCCGAACATGCGGACGATGGCGTTCGATGACCGGACCAGCAGCCAAATGAACGGAGCGAAAATCCATGTGAACGCGAGTTGGAACGGGGCGACGACCTTGATGACCGTGCGCGGAGCCGACAGGGCCAGGTTTTTCGGGTACAACTCGCCGAGGATCATCGACAGAACCGTCGCGAGCGTCACCGACACAACGACGCTGACGACCGGAGCGGCGCCGGTCGGAATTCCCCAGTCAATAAAAACGGGCTCGACCATGGCAGAGATGGCGGGTTCCATCGTCCACCCGGTCAACAACGTGGTCAGAGTGATGCCGAGTTGTGCCGACGACAAATGTGTCGACGTGCGAGTCAGCGCCTTGATTCCGGCGGAGAACCCGCTTTCGCCAGCTGCACGACGAGCCTCGAGGTCACTGCGATCGAGCGTCACCAAGGCGAACTCGGACGCCACGAAGAACCCTGTGCCGATGGTCAAGACGACACCCACAAAGATGAACAGCCAGTCCGTCACGCGACACCGTCCTCGACGGTGAATCCGCGTGACGTGTAACTATGACTGCCGTCCACGACTTCAGCATAACTTGCGCAACGCCCGACGGGATGGCACTCCGCCCTACTGTCAGTGGGTAGGCTAATCAACGGCGGAAACACATCGCCGACCGAAATCTCACACACGAGGTGACAAGCAGCAGTGTCCAACGACGGTTCGACTGACTCCCCCGCATCCGACGACTTCGGAGCCAATGGCTGGCTCGTCGAAGAGATGTACGAATCGTGGGTCAAAGACCCCGCCTCGGTAGATCCGTCCTGGATCCCGACTCTGCAGGTTTACGCGACACGCATCGGCGCAGCCGTTGCCGCCCCCGCAGCACCTGCGACTCCCGTTGAGCTCGCACCCGAGGCACCTCTCGCCGGCGAGAACATCACCGGCCCGATTTCCCCCGTACAACCCGCGGCGCGCACCACATCGGTAGCGCCTGCTGCAGCCCCAATTCCCGCACAGGCGCCCGTCACCTCGCGCCCGTCGGACGAAACCGAAGAGTCGGTCGTCACTCCGCTGAAGGGAATGGCGAAAGCGCTCGCGTCCAACATGGACACCTCGATTTCGGTTCCCACAGCCACGAGCGTCCGCACAATTCCCGCAAAGTTGATGATCGACAACCGCATCGTCATCAACAACCACCTGCGCCGCACCCGCGGCGGCAAAGTGTCGTTCACCCACATCATCGGGTGGGCGATGGTTCGCGCGCTCAAGTCGTTCCCCTCACAAAACGTGTTCTATGACGAGCCGGACGGAACCCCGTCGCTCGTCGTCCCCGCACACATCAACCTCGGACTGGCGATTGACGTCCCCAAGTCGGATGGAACCCGCGCGCTTCTCGTTCCCGGCATCAAGAAGGCCGAACAAATGTCGTTCGCGGACTTCCTCGATGCGTACGAAGACGTCGTGGCCCGCGCCCGCGCCAACAAGTTGACGCCGGACGACTTCCAGGGGAACACCGTCTCGCTGACAAACCCCGGTGGAATCGGAACCGTTCACTCGGTCCCGCGTTTGATGAAGGGCCAGGGCTGCATCGTCGGAGCCGGTGCTCTTGACTACCCCGCCGAATTCCAGGGTTCGTCGGAAAAGGTGCTGTTCGACCTCGGTATCTCGAAGACGATCACGCTGACCTCGACCTACGACCACCGCGTCATCCAGGGCGCCGGTTCGGGCGAGTTCCTCAAGATCGTTCACGAACTGCTCATCGGCGAAAACGACTTCTACGAAGAAATCTTTGCCGCTCTGCGCATCCCCTACTCGCCCATCCGCTGGTCGCAGGACATCAAGGTCGACGACTCGGACGCGATCAACAAGACCGCCCGCGTGCAGGAACTTGTCGATGCGTTCCGTGTTCGCGGACACCGCATGGCGGACATTGACCCGCTCGAATACAAGCAGCGCTCTCACCCCGACCTCGAAATCGAAAACCACGGACTGACGTTCTGGGACCTCGACCGTGAGTTTGTTGTCGGTGGGCTCGCCGGTCGCCGCACGATGTTGCTGCGCGAAGTCCTCGGACTCATGCGCGACTCGTACTGCCGAACCGTCGGTGTCGAATACACACACCTGCAGGACCCCGCACAGCGCAAGTGGTTCCAGGAACAGCTCGAACAGCCCTACGAGAAGCCAACGCACGACGAGCAGATGCGCATCCTGGA
>JBEGTE010000127.1:0-3145 GCA_041179605.1 Actinomycetota bacterium
GTTCGCGCCCGTCGCGCTCGTGGTGTGGCTCGTGTGGCGCGACCGAGCACCACGGCTGGGGACGATCGGCCTCGGCTGGGAAACAGGCAAACGCAAAGTCGGTCATGAACTGGCGATGGGATTCGTGTTTGCTGCCGCAATCGGCATTCCGGGGATCGGGGTGTATCTGGGAGCGCGGGCACTGGACCTCGGCGTGACGGTCGTTCCCACCGCACTCGACGCGCACTGGTGGACGGTGCCCATTCTCATTCTGTGGGCTCTGCGAGCGGGAATCGGCGAGGAAGTCATCGTCGTTGGATACCTGTTTGATCGACTCAAGATAATCGGTTGGTCCCCGTGGGTGATCGTCGTGTCGGCGGCTCTGTTGCGCGGCACGTACCACCTGTATCAAGGTTTTGGCGGATTCGTCGGGAACATCGCGATGGGACTGGTGTTCGGGGCGCTGTACCTACGCACGCGCAGGCTACTTCCCCTCATCACTGCTCACGTCATCATCGACACGGTCGCGTTCGTCGGGTATCCCCTCGCACTGGAGTGGTTCCCCGACGTTTTTGCCTAGTCTGCGAAGGCGGACGGATCCGGGCAAGCGCAGGCCAGGTTGCGGTCCCCGTATGCCCCGTCGACACGACGGACCGGTGGCCAGTACTTGACGTGGTCGATGCGCGGAAGGTCGGTCTCGACTCCGTGCCACGGGTATGCGGCAACTTCGCGCGAGTACGCGTGGTTCCACTCCCCGACCAGCAGTGACTGGGCGGTGTGTGGTGCGTTGACGAGCGGGTTGTCGTCCGCTGGCCATTCGCCGCGGCCAACCGCATCCGCCTCGCGCTTGATTCCGATCATCGCTTCGATGAATCGGTCAATCTCGCCAAGGTCTTCCGACTCGGTCGGTTCGACCATGAGCGTTCCGGGTACGGGGAACGACATCGTCGGGGCGTGGAAGCCGTAGTCAACGAGTCGCTTGGCGACGTCGTCGACGGTCACTCCGGTCTCTGCGGTCAGCGGACGCAAATCGAGGATGCACTCGTGCGCAACGAGCCCGTTTTCGCCCGAGTAGAGGACCGGGTAGTGCTCACGAAGTCGAGCTGCGATGTAGTTCGCCGACAGTACCGCTGACGCGGTGGCGTCTCGAAGGCCTTCCGACCCCATCATGCGGACGTACGCCCACGAGATTGGGAGGATACTGGGGCTTCCGTACGGAGCCGCCGCGACCGGTCCACCACCGTGGGTGAACGGTCCGGGCTCGCCCGAGACCGAGTCGAACGCCGGGTGGTTGCCCGACTGAGCCATCGGGTGACCGGGCAGGAACGGCGCGAGGTGCGCCTTGGCTGCGACCGGACCGACACCGGGACCGCCACCACCGTGCGGAATTGCGAACGTCTTGTGCAGGTTGAGGTGCGAGACGTCTCCGCCGATGTCGCCGTAGCGAGCGAAGCCGAGCAGAGCGTTGAGGTTCGCGCCGTCGATGTACACCTGGCCGCCTGCCTCGTGAACGGCGTCGGTGATCGTGCGAATGCCGTGCTCGTAGACGCCGTGGGTCGACGGGTACGTCACCATCAGAGCAGCGAGCGTGTCGCGGTGTTCGGCGATCTTGGCGTTGAGGTCGTCGATGTCGACGTCACCGTTTTCCATGCAGGCGACCACGACGACCTTCATTCCCGCGAGGACGGCGGATGCTGCGTTGGTGCCGTGTGCGCTCGACGGGATGATGCAGGTGACGCGGTGGTCGTCGCCGCGGGAAAGGTGGTAGCCACGAATCGCGAGGAGCCCCGCCAGTTCACCCTGGGAACCGGCGTTGGGCTGAAGGCTGATCGTGTCGTAGCCGGTCAACTCGACAAGCCATTCCTCGAGCTGCGAGATGAGGAGTAGGTAACCGCCGACGTCGGCAACGGGCGCGAACGGGTGAACGCCGCCGAACTCGCGCCAGGTGACCGCTTCCATTTCGGTCGCTGCGTTGAGCTTCATCGTGCATGACCCCAGAGGAATCATTCCGCGGTCGAGTGCGTAGTCCTTGTCCGCGAGTCGCTTGAGGAAGCGCATCATCGAGGTTTCGCTGCGGTGGGAGTTGAACACCGGGTGCGTCAGGATTGCGTCGGTGCGGAGTGCCGCCGTCGGAATCGCCGACTCGCCGCGAGAAGCACTGTTGTCGGCGGTCAGTCCAAAGATTCCGTCGAGGAGTCGGTCGTCTCCACCGGCGAGAATGCCGGTCGACTCATCGATCGACAGCTCGTCGAACGACAGCTGTACGGTGTCCGCGTCGACGAGGTGGAGCAGCGCGCCGGCCTTGTGTGCCGACTCAACGAGAGCAGCCGCCTTACCCGGAAGCTGAACCTGTACGGTGTCAAAGAACTCGGAGTGGACAACGGTGTGTCCTGCCGCAGTGGCGCGACGAGCGAAGCGAGCCGCGCGGTCGGCAACGGCGTTCGCTATTTCGCGAAGCCCGTCTGGACCGTGATACACCGCGTACATCGCGGCAAGGACTGCGAGCAGCACCTGTGCGGTGCAGATGTTCGACGTAGCCTTTTCGCGACGGATGTGCTGTTCACGGGCCTGCAGAGTCAATCGGTAAGCGGGCTTTCCATCCGCGTCGCGCGAGACGCCGATGAGCCGGCCCGGCATCTGACGCTCGAGCCCTTCGCGCACCGCGAAGAATGCCGAGTGGGGTCCACCGAAACCAAGTGGAACACCGAAGCGCTGCGACGATCCGACAACGATGTCGGCCCCCTGCGAACCGGGCGAGCGCAGCAGAGTCAGAGCGAGAAGGTCGCTGCCGACGACCGACACCGCACCTGCTGCGGCAATTGCGGCGAGGTCAGCGGAGAGGTCGCGGATGCGACCCGACGATCCGGGGTATTGAAGGTAGGCACCGAAAGCACCGTCCGCCAGCGCGGCGGCTGCACCACCAGCGGCGAAGTCGACCTCTTTGAGAGTCACGCCGATGGGTTCGGCGCGCGTCTCGAGAACGGCGCGAACCTGCGGGAAGACATCGACATCGACGAGGAACGTGGTCGACGAGTTGCCCGAAACACGACGAGCCATCAGCATCGCCTCGGCAGCCGCCGACGCCTCGTCCAACATTCCCGCGTTTGCGGTGCCCATGCCGGTCAGGTCGCACACCATCGTCTGGAACGTGATGAGCGCCTCGAGT
>JBEGTE010000128.1:0-3137 GCA_041179605.1 Actinomycetota bacterium
CGGATTCCGCGTCAGCCTGACGAACTTCGACGGACCGTTCGACCTCCTGCTGTCGCTCATCTCGAAACACGAGATGGATATCACCGAAGTCAGTCTCGCTGCCGTCACGAACGACTTCATCGCGTTCCTCAAGGACCTGGATGGTCCCGCTGAACTTGACGCAGCGAGCGAATTCCTCGTCGTCGCCGCGACGCTACTCGACATGAAGATAGTCGGGTTGCTGCCCGCCGGCGAATACGCCGACGCCGAAGACGTTGCCGTCCTTGAGGCCCGAGACTTGCTATTCGCGAGACTCCTGCAGTACCGCGCATTCAAGGAAGTGTCGGCGTGGTTTGCGACTCGCATCGAAGCGGAATCGTCGCGTAACCCACGTAATGTGCGACTTGAAGACAAGTTCCGCGAACGTACACCGGAGCTGGTGTGGACGACCTCGTTGGAGGACTTCCACACGCTCGCGCTGCTGGCTCTCGCGCCCCGCGAAATTCCGATGGTCGGTCTCGACCATCTGCACGCACCGCTCGTGTCTGTTCGCGAACAGGCGGCGATCGTTGTGGGGATGGTGCGGTCGGGGCCGATGACGTTCCGTCAGCTCATCGCCGGCGCCGACCAAAAGGGTGTCGTCGTCGCACGATTCCTTGCGATTCTCGAGTTGTACCGCCAATCGGCGGTGTCGTTCGAGCAGATCGAACCGCTTGGTGAACTCACCATCCGCTGGACCGCCGACACGTGGTCCGATGAAAACCTCGTCAGCCTGGGAGCAGATTATGGACAGTGAACTCGACCGCCAACTCGAGGCGATTCTCATGGTGGCAGACGAGCCGCAGAGCGTCGTATCGCTCGCGACCGTTCTCGAGACGCCAGTCGTCGAGGTGAAGGAAGCCATCGCGCGACTCGTCGCCGATTACGACGGCCTCAACGGGACGGTACGCCGCGGGTTCGAACTGCGTGAAATCGGCGGGGGATGGCGTATCTATGTTCGTGAAGACTACGACGACCTTGTTCGTGACGTCGTTCACTCGCAGAACGCGACGAAGCTGTCGCAACCCGCTCTCGAGACGCTGTCGGTGATTGCGTACAAACAACCCGTCACGCGTGCGCAGGTGTCGGGAATCCGCGCGGTCAACGTCGACACCGTCATTCGCACGCTCGTCGGTCGCGGTCTCATCACCGAGGTGGGAACCGAGCACGAAACCGGCGCAATCCTGTACGGCACGACGGACCTGCTCCTCACGCACCTCGGAATCGACTCGCTCGAACAACTTCCACCCGTTTCGGAACTACTCGATGACGGTTCCGGCGGCTTCGACGATGCCAACTGAGAGACTCCAGAAGGTCCTCGCCGCGGCCGGTGTCGCATCGCGCCGAGCGAGCGAAAATCTCATCGTCGCCGGCAAGGTCACGGTCAACGGCGTCGTCGTGACCGAACTGGGGTCGCGCGTCGACCCCGAAGTCGACAAGATCACGGTCAACGGCACACCGATCCAGGTCGACGTGTCCAAGCGGTACGTCATGTTGAACAAACCGACGGGCGTCGTGTCGACCATGGCTGACGAGAACGGCCGCCGCGACCTGACCGAGTTCACGAGCCAGTTCGATGAAAGGCTGTACAACGTGGGACGACTCGACGCAGAGACGTCGGGACTGTTGATCCTGACGAATGACGGAGCCGTCGCCCACGTGCTCGCACACCCGTCGTTTGAAGTGTCGAAGACGTATCTCGCCAAGGTTGAAGGGGAAGTTGCCCCCGCGACACTGCGCCAGTTGAAGTCCGGAATTGAACTCGAGGACGGACCGATCGCGGTGGACAGTGTCGCGGTCAAGGGGCAGCCGTCACGCGGTCAAACCATCCTCGAAATCACGCTTCATTCGGGCCGAAATCGAATCGTTCGTCGCCTGTGCGCGGCGGTTGGACACCCCGTCGTCGAGTTGCACCGTAAGAGTTTCGGGCCGTTGACCCTGGGCAGTCTCGGTTCGGGCGCGATGCGAGACCTCAGTAAAGTTGAAGTGAGTAGCATTTTGGCGCTTATGGGCGATTCGGAAGGGGAATAGGCATGTCGTCATCACGCGTTGCCAGTCCCGTTCGCATCGTCGGAGCCGGACTGTTGGGCACGTCGATCGGACTCGTTCTTCGCCGCCAGGGCGTTGAGGTTTCACTCGTGGATGCATCGCCCACGGCGGTGCGACTTGCCAGCGAATACGGTGCTGGGAACGCCGCCACGGACGCTGACGCACCGGCGCTCATTGTCGTTGCGACGCCTCCGGACGTGGTCGCCGATGTTGTCGCATCCGAAATCGCACGATTCCCCGACGCCATCGTGACGGACGTCGCCAGTGTCAAGGGTTCGATCCTCGAATCGCTTGAATCTCGGGGGATTGACCTGTCGAATTACGTCGGTTCACACCCGATGGCCGGTCGTGAACGCGGAGGAGCGGTTGCGGCTCGTGCCGACTTGTTTACCGGTCGAGCATGGATTGTGTGCACGCGTGCCGGTGCCTCGGAATCCGCAGTCGCCGCGGTTCGCGCATTGGCGGAAGCCTGCGGTGCCAACGTCGTCGAGCTCGGCACGGACGATCACGACTCTGCCGTCGCCTTGGTCAGCCATGTCCCGCAGATCGTCTCGTCCGCAGTCGCATCAAGCCTTGTCGGCGCCCGGGACGACTACGTGACGTTGGCAGGTAGTGGATTGCGAGATGTCACTCGCATTGCTGCATCCGACCCCACTCTGTGGATCCAAATTTTGACGGCCAACGCAGACGACGTCGCCGGAGTCCTGCGCGGCGTTCGTGACCGACTCGACGGCGTGCTGTCGGCTCTCGACGCTGGAGCTGCCACCGCGGTGCTTGCCGATCTTCTCGCCGCCGGAAACAACGGTGTTGCCCGAATTCCTGGTAAACACGGAAACAGCGCTCAGTTTGCTCAAATCCTCGTCGTCATCGACGACACCCCGGGCCAGTTGGCGAAGTTGCTTACCGAAATCGGTGAACTCGGCGTCAACATGGAAGACCTTCGACTCGAGCACTCGCCGGGGTCGCAGGTCGGTTTCGCCGAGGTCTCGGTGATTCCGTCGGCCGAGGACGAATTGGTCGCTGCACTCGAGTCGCGCGGCTGGCGAATCGCGGGGGAGGGACGATGATCG
>JBEGTE010000129.1:0-3118 GCA_041179605.1 Actinomycetota bacterium
CGAGTTGACCGCGGCCGGTCTCGACCAATCGATCTGGCAGTGTCCTGTTGTTCTGCTCGCGGATGTCCGCTCGGTCGGCGTTCAGGGCGACGGTCGCACCTACGGTCACCCCATCGTGCTTCGCCCCGTCTCATCCGAGGACGCGATGACCGCTGACTGGACTCGTGTTCCGTACGACGTCCTCGCCAAGATCTCCAACCGCATCACCAACGAGGTGAAGGACGTGAACCGCGTCGTTCTCGATGTGACGTCAAAGCCACCGGGCACCATCGAGTGGGAGTAACGGAAAAGGCGCGGATTGCTCCGCGCCTTTCACGTTTCTCGTTTGTCTAGTCGTTGCCGCGTGCGATGGCGAGCATGCGGAGGATTTCGAGGTACAACCACACGACGGTGACAAGCACACCGAACGCACCCTGCCACGCGTACACAGCGGGAGCGCCGCGGTCCGCGCCGAGCTTGATTGATTCGAAGTCGAGTACGAGCGAGTATGCCGCGAGGAACACCACGATGAGTCCGATCGCAACACCAAGCGGGATGCCCATGATGTTCATCGAGGAAAGGCCGAACGCCGCGCCACCCGTTACACCGGTGAGCATGAGCACCATGTTGACGACCTGGTAGACGAGGTAACCGATCATGGCGACCGTGACGATCTTGGTCATGCGTGCCGACGAGCGGAACTTGCCTGAGAGGAAGAGGAACAGCGTGACGCCGATGACGCCGAGCGTTCCGATGACCGCCTGCGTGACGATTCCGTCCCACATCGAGTTGTACAGGTTCGAGATCCCCCCAACGAAGAGACCTTCGAAAACGGCGTAGGCGACGATGAGCGCGGGAGACGGGACCTTCTTGAACGTGTTGACCAGACCGAGCACGAGCCCGATGAGCATTCCGCCCCAGGTCACGAGAGGCGAGGCAAACATCCAGCCGGCGACCGCAGAGGCGATAAGAATCGCGAACACCATGATTGTTTTGACGACGGTGTCTTCAACCGTCATGCGACCGGTTTGGGCTCCGGTGGCGGCGGGGATGCTGTAGGCCTCTTCGAGGTCTGCAACCTTGTCAGGAGTATCCGTCGCGGTTCCGCCATTGCCATACATGCGCTCGAGTTCTGCTCGTGACACTTGGCCGGGGCGGAAGGCGGGGTTCTTGGAGAATGCGGGGTTTGAATTCATGGTCCCAGTGTAGGAACGAATCCTTTAAGTGGGCTATGAATTAGAGAGCCAACCACCAGAAAAAGAGAAGCACCGCGCCGGTGATCCACACGAGGATGGCGAGCGAACCGAGCACTATTGCGGTAATCGCGAGCCCGTTCCCACTTTCCCCCGACCTCTTAATCTGCTCGCGTGCGAACCACCCCAGCGGCAGAGCCATGGGGGACACAAGAACGCCGAGCACGAGGGCAAGCACCGCGGTGAGGTTGCGGCGAGTTGTTGGTGTGGACTCGGTCACGTCGTCACTCTATCCGTCGACGCGGGTCGCGTCGGTGCTGACGCCTAAACTTGGGTGGACATGACCGACACTCTCTTCCCCATCGACAACTCCGCCGATCCGCTTCTTGAGGGGCTTAATCCTCAGCAACACGCGGCCGTTGTGCACCGCGGACCCGCACTTCTCATCGTCGCGGGTGCTGGTTCTGGGAAGACTGCGGTCCTCACGCGCCGCATCGCGTTGCTGCTCAAGAATCGCGAGGCGTGGCCCAGCCAGATTCTTGCGATCACATTCACGAACAAAGCCGCCGCCGAGATGCGCGAGCGCATCGAAAACTTCATCGGCGACGAAGCGCGTGGAATGTGGATTTCGACGTTCCACTCGGCGTGCGTGCGTATTTTGCGTAACGAAGCGTCGCGATTTGGGTTCCCGACTGCGTTTACGATTTACGACTCGGCCGACCAAAAGTCGCTCATCAAGAGAATTTTGAAGGACTTCGAGGCAGAGTCGCTGGGGCTGACGCCCGGCGGTGTCGCGTCGAAGATGTCACGACTCAAGAACGAACTCATCGACGCCGACATGTACGCGAGCCGCGTCAACCCGAACGACCCCAACGAGGTCATGTTCCTCGACATTTTCCGTCGGTACACCGACGAATTGCGCCGTGCGAACGCGTTCGATTTCGATGACCTCATCGCGCAGACGGTGTACCTGTTCCGCTCGTTCCCGGATATTCGCGCGTTGTACCAGCGTCGATTCCGCCACATCCTCGTGGACGAATACCAGGACACGAACAAGGCGCAATACGAACTGATTCACGAACTCACCCGCCCGGTTCGCCCCGAGCACGTCCCGGTCGAAACCGCGCCGGCTCTGTACAACTCGAACGGCGGAATCGACGCTGCGACGTTGACCGTAGTTGGTGACTCGGACCAGTCGATTTACGCGTTCCGCGGAGCCGACATTCGCAACATCCTCGAATTCCGTGAGGACTTCCCCGGCACCGAAGTCATCGTTCTCGAACAGAACTACCGCTCAACCCAGACGATTCTGGACGCGGCGAACGCGGTCATCGGGAACAACTTCGACACGTCGATGTCGAAGAAGCTGTTCAGTGACCTCGGGACGGGCGAACAGATCACGGGGTACACCGGCGTCACTCAGCACGACGAAGCCCAGTTCGTCGCCAACGAGATCACGACCCTTCACGACGGCGGGATGGCGTATCGCGACATGGCGGTGTTCTACAGGACAAACGCGCAGACCCGTGCACTCGAAGAAGTGCTCATGCGCGAAGGGGTTCCGTACCGACTGATCGGCGGCACCAAGTTCTATGAACGAGCCGAAATCAAGGACGTTATGGCGTACCTCATCGCGGTCGCGAACGAGGACGACAACCTTGCGCACCGTCGAATTCTCAACACCCCGAAACGTGGAATCGGAGACGTCACCGAGTCGGCGATCCAGCGATTCGCCGACGACAACGGGATTTCTTTCCGCGAGGCGATGCGCCAGGTGGACAACCTCGGGCTCGGCGCCAAGGTCACGGGGACGATTCGCGAGTTTGTCGCAACCCTCGACAAGGTCGGCGCGATGGCCCCGACCGCCAAGGTCGTCGACGTGCTTCTCGCGCTCCTCGAGGCGACGGGGTATCTCATCATCCTCAAGGATTCGCGCGACCCGCAAG
>JBEGTE010000130.1:0-3110 GCA_041179605.1 Actinomycetota bacterium
GACTCTAATGAATCGGACAGTTAGAGGATAACAGAGGCCGACAAAGGAAACTAGGTATCCACAGCCTCAGATTGCGAGGACGAGGGTGGACTCGGTTTCCGTGACCGAGAAACCGTGGGCGTTCGCCCAGGAGACGAAGTCGGCGGGCGTGCCGAGAGACGGCGAATCGGTCACCAGCGCGCGAACGAGTTCACCCTTGTGGATCTTGTTGAAGTGGTTGAGGGCCTTGCCTCCGGCGGCGGAGACGACTTCGAGATAGCGGGACTCGACCACGTGCGGGATCGGAGCGAGCTTGCGATAGCCGTCGGAACGCGCGTCGAGAGCCCAATCCCCCGCGGACAACTCGCGGATGGCGTCAGACACGAGTCCCTTCCACAACTTAGTCAGTGGGACCTGTCTAATCTTTGAGTCGTACGAAAGGCGATAGGCGGGGATTTCATCCGTAGAAGACACAATTCCGAAGAGCGCGGAGTGAATGAACACATTCGCAGCCGCCCAGGCGCGCTGTGAGCTGGTCCACTCCGACGCTCCTGTAGCTGAGTACAGGACGCCGGTATAGCGGTCAATGGCGCTCATGAGAGGCGCGTCCGTGAAGACGTTGTTCCCCAGTTCATCGATCGACTTGGGACCGAGCTTCAAGGCAGTCGCCGCGGCCTTGGGCGAACGTCGACACCACGACTCGAGCGAGTCCATGATTTTCCGACGTGCCGGGTCCTGCGACGGAAAACTGAGGGTGGGCAACCCCGCACGAGGTTGCCCACCCTTGAGCTTTGTTTCCGAGGGAGGAAGCAGGAGTCGCACTAGGCGACCAGTTCCGCCTGGCTGGCGACGACCATGACGGTGTTGTGCTCGACGGAGAGGAAACCTCCGTCTGCCTTCGCCAGGATCACGCCGTTGTCGGCGGTGTGAATACGAACCTCGCCGGTTGCAAGCACACCGAGAAGCGGCTCGTGACCGGGGAGGATTCCCAACTCACCCTCGGTGGTGCGAGCGACCAGCATAGTCGCCTCGCCGGCCCAGACCTCGCGGTCTGCGGCGACGACGTGCACCTCGAGCGACGAAGTCGACATGGTTTAGCCGTTTTCCTTCTGGATCTGTGCCCACTTCTCCTCGACGTCGGTGATGGCACCGACGTTGAAGAACGCCTGCTCGGCGACGTGGTCGAACTCGCCCTTGGCGATCGCGTCGAACGACTCAATCGTGTCCTTGAGCGGAACGGTCGAACCCTCGACACCGGTGAACTTCTTCGCCATGTAGGTGTTCTGCGAGAGGAACTGCTGGATGCGACGTGCGCGCGACACGGTGATCTTGTCCTCTTCCGAGAGCTCGTCAACACCGAGGATCGCGATGATCTCCTGGAGTTCCTTGTTCTTCTGAAGGATCTGCTTGACCGTCGTGGCGACGCGGTAGTGGTCGGCACCGATGAAGCGCGGGTCGAGAATACGGCTCGTCGAGGTCAGCGGGTCAACGGCGGGGTACAGACCCTTCGACGCGATTTCACGGGAAAGTTCCGTGGTGGCGTCGAGGTGCGCGAAGGTCGTAGCCGGTGCCGGGTCGGTGTAGTCGTCAGCGGGGACGTAGATCGCCTGCAGCGAGGTGATCGAGTGTCCGCGGGTCGACGTGATGCGCTCCTGGAGGATACCCATCTCGTCGGCGAGGTTCGGCTGGTAACCAACGGCCGAAGGCATACGACCGAGAAGGGTCGACACCTCGGAACCGGCCTGCGTGAATCGGAAGATGTTGTCGATGAAGAGCAGAACGTCCTGCTTCTGAACGTCACGGAAGTACTCCGCCATCGTCAGTGCCGACAAGGCGACGCGAAGACGCGTTCCCGGCGGCTCGTCCATCTGGCCGAAGACAAGCGCGGTCTTGTCGAAGACTCCTGCTTCTTCCATTTCGTGTATGAGGTCGTTACCTTCACGCGTACGCTCACCAACACCGGCGAATACCGACACACCACCGTGGTCCTGAGCAACACGCTGAATCATTTCCTGGATCAGAACGGTCTTACCGACACCGGCACCACCGAACAGACCGATCTTTCCACCCTGGACGTAGGGGGTGAGGAGGTCGATGACCTTGATACCGGTTTCGAACAGAGTCGTCTTCGACTCGAGCTGGTCGAACGCCGGGGGCTTGCGGTGGATGGGCCAGCGCTCCTTGATCTCGAGCTTCTTGCCGTCTCCGTTGAGGACTTCACCGAGAACGTTGAAGACCTTGCCCTTGGTGACGTCACCGACGGGCACCGAGATGGGCGCACCGGTGTCGGAGACTTCCTGGCCACGGACGAGACCGTCGGTGGGCTTGAGGGCAATCGCACGAACGAGGTCGTCACCGAGGTGCTGAGCGACCTCGAGGGTCAGCGTGATTTCAGCGCCGTCGAGCGTGTACGTGGTCTGCAGTGCGTTGTAGATGTCGGGAATCGCATCGTGCGGGAACTCGATGTCAACAACGGGTCCGGTGACACGCGCGATTCGTCCAATCGCAGTCGTGGTCTTCGTGGCCATGATCGTCCTTCTTGTCGGTTGTTACTTTGCCGAGACCAGTGCGTCGGCGCCGCCGACGATCTCGGAAATTTGTTGGGTGATTTCGGATTGACGCGCGTTGTTCGCGAGTCGGGTGTAGTTCTGGATGAGCTTGTCGGCGTTGTCCGTAGCGCTCTTCATCGCCTTCTGGCGCGCTGCGTGCTCGGCCGCGGCCGACGACAACATCGCTGCGAAAATGCGGTTCTCGATGAACACCGGAAGGAGCTTGTCGAGGACTTCGAAACCGTGAGGTTCGAATTCGTACAACGGAAGTACTTCGCTACCGGTCGGGATCGGCTCGTCCGAGTCGGCTTCGACGACCTCGAGGGGCAGGAGTCGGAGTACCGACGGCACCTGCGACACGAGGTTGACGAAACGGTTGTAGACGAGGTGAATCTCGTCGACTCCGCCTTCGTCGTATGACTTGAGGAAGTGTTCGATGACGGCTTCCGAGATTTCCTGTGCGGTTTCGACCTCGGGACGGTCCGTCCCGCCGATCCAGTCGCGTTCCCACTTGCGCTGACGGAACGAGAAGTAGCTAACCGACTTGCGGCCGACGAGGTAGTAGACGACCTCTTTGCCTTC
>JBEGTE010000131.1:0-3104 GCA_041179605.1 Actinomycetota bacterium
TTCGTTGAGACCGTGTCCGGCCTGCAGCCAGGCAAGCAATCCGAAAATCTTGTAGGTCGAACCCGTCTGGAAACCGGACGATCCACCGTAATCGCGGTCGGTCGCAAAGTTGACCGCCGACGATTCGACGCCGCCACCCTGCAGAGTGTCATTGAAGATCTTGTTGATTGCCATCGTGAGGACACGGCCGGTTCCCACTTCGACAGAAACCTGGGCGGCACCAAGCTTGGGCTTCGTTTCGTCCTTCGGGACAATCCACGTTTTGTTCTGGGCAACCACCTGAAGCTCGTGGTTCATCGTGGTGTAGAGCTTGTAGCCGCCGATGTGCCAATTGTTGAGGCGCTCTTCCTTGGTGGCACCGAGAGACTCGAAGTTGGTGACGTTTTTCACCACGAAATCGCAGAACCAGCGCGAGTGCTCGTCGGCGGCGATGCATCCCGAGCGCGGTTCGGTGAGGTTGACGAAGTTCTCGTCGACCGGAATCGCCATCGCTTCGTTGAACTGCTTGGTGGTGATGTATTTCTCGTCGTGCATTGCGGTCAAGACAACATCGCGACGGGCCTGGTTTGCCTCGTAGTTCGCGGGGTCAGCGAGGTTGCGCTGCATCGGATACTGAACGATAGCGATGAGTGAAGCGGCCTCAGCGATGGTGACGTCCGCGGCGCTCTTTCCGAAGTACAACTGCGCTGCAGATTCCACGCCGTAGGTGTTTCCACCAAAGCTCGAAATGTTGAGGTAAGAAAGGAGGATCTGGTCCTTGGTGTAACGCTTTTCGAGGCCGAGTGCGAGCTTCATTTCCTTGAACTTGCGCTGGAACGACGTCGCAGTCGCTTCCTCGTAGGCCTTCTTGCGCTCTTCTTCCGTCGGCAACGCTTCGGCGCGCTGGACATAGACGTTCTTGATGACCTGCATGGTCAAGGTTGAGGCGCCGGACTGAACTCCGCCGGAAACCGCATTGCCAAGAGCTGCGCGAATGACACCTTGGATGTCCACACCGCGGTGTTCGTAGAAACGTCGGTCTTCACCAGCGACTGCGGCGTCCTTGAGGTACTGCGAAACCTGGTCCCAGCCGACCTCTTCGCGGTTCTGCCAATAAACAGAGGCGATCTTGACGTACCCGTTCGCCGGGTCAGCGTTTGTTTGCGCATAGATTTCGTTGGTCTGCGCGAGTTGGTCCAGTGCAATGAAGTCAGGCATCGTGTCGAAGACGCCGATGGTGTTCTTGAGCGTCACACCACTGATCGCCATGATCGGCGTCAGCATCACCGCAACCATCACTCCGGCGAGACCGGAGGTGAGGCCCAAACCGATCCACGATCCAACTCGTGGGGTGAACCGCGACAACCACTTCGACATAGACTCAAGGTTACCGAGTCAACCTATGAAAAACCGAAACGAGGGGCCTGCTCATGCGCTGGGAATACGCGACCACACCGCTCATCATCCACACCACGACACAGATTTTGAACTCGTGGGGCGATGACGGTTGGGAACTCGTCACCATTATTCCGGGGCCTGAAGGTGGACTCGTCGCCTACTTCAAACGACCCGTCTCGAACTAGGAGAAAACGTGAGCGTCACAGACCGTCTGGCCGAGCTCGGCCTGTCCATCCCCGCCGTCGCCAAGCCCGTCGCGTCGTACGTTCCTGCGACCATTGCCGGAAGCCTTGTGTTCACTGCCGGCCAATTGCCCTTCGTTGACGGGAAGCTGCCCGAAACGGGCAAGGTCGGTGCCGAGGTCGCGGCGGATGACGCACAGGCGTACGCCCGCACGGCAGTTCTCAACGCACTGGCGGCGGTCGAAACCGCGATTGGGTCGGTCGACCGCATCACGCGAATCGTGAAACTCGTTGTCTTCGTCGCGTCGACGCCCGATTTCACTGGTCAGCCGGCTGTGGCGAATGGCGCGAGCGACACTCTCGTAGAGATTTTCGGCGACGCGGGGCGACACGCACGAAGTGCAGTCGGTGTGGCTGTCTTGCCGCTGGATGCCCCGGTCGAATTGGAACTCATCGTCGAATTCGAATAGCCGTCGCTCGCCGGCTTTCGTGTGGATAAAGCGGGGCAGACACACCCGCGGATACGCACGATGGTGGCATGGACAACTGGCGAGCCGACCTTGGCCCACTCGTCCCGTTCGTCACCGAGGGCGTGAGGGATTTGTGTGTGGACGGTGTCGGTCGGGTCTGGTCAGACAACGGTGCTGGATTTCGAGAGACGGGACTGGTTCTCGATCCTGTGACGGTACGTCGAATAGGCGTGACCGTCATCGAACAGGGCGGCGGTCGTGTTGACGATTCACGACCGATTGGCGACGCGGCGTTGGCCGGGGAAATTCGCGCTCATCTCGTTCTGCCTCCGGTAGCCCGGGCGGGTCCGCTCCTTTCGCTGCGCTTCCCTACGAAGACCCGGATTTCGCTTGATGATTTCACTGTCGAGGACACCCGCCAGCTCGCTTCACTCACAGATGAAACGACGCTAATCGGCGGAGTGACGGGCTCGGGAAAAACGACGCTCGCGGCTGCGGTGGTTGATTCCCTTCCGGACGCCCATCGGGTGGTCATCGTGGAGGACCTCGCTGAAATGAATCCGCGACACCACCACACGATTCACCTCACCACGCGAGCGGCGAATGCTGACGGCGGAGGGTTCGTGGGGTTGGCCGAGTTAGTTCGGGAATCGCTTCGAATGCGCCCCGACTCACTGGTCGTGGGTGAGATTCGAGGAGCCGAGATTCGAGAGTTTCTGGCGGCCGTGACTGCGGGTCATCACGGACTTTCCACGATTCACGCGAACGGACTAGAACAGATCGCTGCACGCGTGATGACGTTGGGGATGCTCGCCGGAATCCCGCGTGACGCAATCCCACCGCTCGTCGTTACTGCGGTTCCTCGAGTCGCGTCGTGCACTCGAACGAGTTCGGGAGTCGCGGTGACCACGGGACATTTTGTGGACGTGTCGGGCACACTTCGAGTGGTTCCCGATTGAGCGGGGTTCGTGCGCTGGCGGCGGGGCTATCGGCAGGGCTGCCGCTGGACCGAGCGCTCGACGTGAGCGGGATCGCGCTAGATCCCGCGCGAGAAGTTGTGAAATCCATCGTGGAC
>JBEGTE010000132.1:0-3089 GCA_041179605.1 Actinomycetota bacterium
GCTTCCGCGCCCGAGTTGACCAGCACCGACTTCTTGGCGAAGTCACCGGGGGTGTGCTCGGCGAGAAGTTCGCAGACACGGATGTACGACTCGTAACCAGCGACGGTAAAAAGAGTGTGCGTGACGCGGTGAGCCTGCTCGGTCGCCGCATCGACGACTGCGTCATCAACGTGACCGATTGTGGTCACACCGATTCCGCCACCCATGTCGATGTACTGGTTACCGTCGACGTCTACGAGAATCGCGCCCTTGGCATGCGAGATGTAGATCGGGTAGGTCGCCGAGACACCGGCCGAAACGACCTTCTGGCGACGTGCGTGCAGGGCCTCCGAGTTGGGGCCGGGAACGGAAGTAACGATGCGGCGCTCTTGCGCGACATCGGTGGCTACGCTATTCATACCGTCAGCGTACTCCTCTGACGAACATCATTCGTATCGAAACGGTTGACATGCGACACACTTTTGCTCTTAATTTACGTTGGCGAAACACTCGTGCGTTCGACGGCGAACTCGTGCGCGAATATTCGCACGAAGGATTCGCGACGATCCCCGGTCACGCCGCAATCGTCACGACGGCGGCGACCGACTTTGGTGGTGACCCGAACCTGTGGAACCCCGAGGAATTACTCATGACCGCAATCGCGCAGTGTCACCTGTTGTCGTTCATGTACATCGCCAACCGCGACGGAATCGTGATCGATGACTACATCGACGAGGTCGACGGTGAGATGGAATTTTCGGGAGGTACCGGTCGCATGGTCTCCGTCACGCTGAAGCCGACGGTGTACACCGAGTCTGAGCCTGCGCTCATCGCAGCCATGCACGAGGAGGCGAAGGGGATGTGCGTGATGCGCGCCTCGGTGAATTTCCCCATCGACATCGTCGGCGACGTCCGCAGACCCGAGCCGACCGTAGACTAGAAGTGCGCGCCGATTGGCGCGAATTTTCTGTCACGAAGGTTTTTCATGCGCCGTTTGTCCGCTTCCCTCGCTCTTGTTTCGCTCGCCACCGTCGGCCTGACTGGTTGCGCGGCGCAGTCGGCTGATTGCATCGCGTCAGAGGGTGACGCGTCCAAGGCGGTTCAGGTCACGGGTGACTTCGGTTCGAAGCCCACCGTCACGTTCGACAAGGGACTCACCGTCGACGCAACGCAGCGCTCGGTCGTCATCCAGGGCGATGGCGAAGCGATCGAATCCGGTGCCAATATCAAGATGGACTACACGTTGTACAACGCAACGACCGGTGAGTTGATCGAAACGTCCGCGTACACGGCCGGACAAGAGGTTTCCTACCCGGTCGATGCCGCTGCGACCCAGTTCGCCGGACTCGCGAAAACGTTGGTGTGCTCAAACGTCGGCTCGCGTGTCGTGGGTGTCATCCCCAACTCGGAGGCGTTCGCAGACCAGGCCGAGGCAGCGGGGCTCAGTGCCGATGACGTGCTCCTCTTCGTTATCGACATCGAAGGTCTCGTCCCGAAGCCCCTCGACGAAGCAACAGGAACGCCCGTCGAACCGAAGGCCGGGTTCCCTGAAGTCGTGTTCACCGACGGAAAGCCGATCGTCACCATCCCTGAAGGCCCGGTTCCTACTGCCTACGCAATCGAGACACTCATCCAGGGTGACGGTGACGTCGTCGCCGACGGTGCAACGGTCGTCGTCAATTACCACGGTGTCAACTGGAACTCGGGCGCTGTATTCGACTCGAGTTTTGACCGCGGCGAGCCCGCAACCTTCTCGACCGGCGGTGTCATCCAGGGATTCCACGACGCAATCGTCGGGCAGAAGATCGGTTCGCGCGTCGTCGTCATCATTCCGAGCGATCTCGGTTACGGCGACGCCGGCTCCGGTGACCTAATCAAGGGCGGCGACACCCTCGTCTTCGTCGTCGACATTCTCGGTCTCGGCTAAACGCCCCAACCCCAACGGTTTTTCACACAAACCGCTGCTCTCAGGCCGGAAACCCCGGTTTTGAGCAGAGTGTGTGAAAAAACGGGGAGGGGTGGGGTGCTCGCTCGTAGGATGAGAGCGTGTCCGAATCGTTCTACCGCCCTCTTGACGGGATGACGTCGACCGAGGCGCACGCCGAGGTGTCGGCACTTCGTGACCGCATTGCGGAATATCGCGACGCGTATTACGGCAAGGACCAGTCATTGGTTCCGGACGCAGAATACGATGCTCTGGAACGTCGCTTGGCCGAATTGGAACGCGCGTTTCCCGAGGTTCAAAGCCAAGACAGCCCCACTCAACAGGTCGGCGCGGCGTCGGGTTCCCAATTGTTCTCGCCGGTGACCCACCGCGAACGGATGTATTCGCTCGACAACGTTTTTGCCGAATCAGAACTGATGGAGTGGATGGCGAAGGTCGAACGTGACGCAGACCAGTCCGTCCGCTGGTTGTGCGAGGCGAAGATCGACGGCCTCGCTTTGAACGTTCGTTATGAGGACGGTGTGCTGGTTCAGGCCGCCACCCGTGGCGACGGAGTCGTTGGTGAAGACGTCACCGAAAACGTTCTGTTGATCCCCGGTATCCCGCAGCGGCTGGTGGGGGACGGCATCCCCGCCATCGTCGAAATTCGTGGCGAGGTGTTCTTCTCGACTGCCGAGTTCGAGTCGTTGAACCGCCGTCAAGCTGAGGTCGGCGAGAAGGAGTTCGCCAACCCGCGCAATGCCGCGTCCGGAAGTCTTCGCCAAAAGGCAGAATCCAAAAGCGAGAAGCAGTTGGCGGCGATGCACGACCGACTTTCACGCTTGAGCCTCTACGTGCACGGAATCGGCGCATGGGACAACCCGCCCGTCGCCAACCAGAGCGAGGTCTACACGCTGTTGAAGTCGTGGGGGATGCCCACCTCGCCGCACTGGGTCGTCGCCGACACGGCCGACGATGTGTGGGCGTTTGTGGAACGCAATCGTGAACACCGTCACGACCTTGAACATGAGATTGACGGCGCGGTTATCAAGGTCGACTCGCTCGAGTTGCACGATTCGCTGGGCGCAACCTCGCGGGCACCGCGTTGGGCGATTGCCTACAAATACCCGCCGGAAGAGGTGTACACCGAATTGCTCGACATCGTGGTCGGCGTCGGTCGCACCGG
>JBEGTE010000133.1:0-3332 GCA_041179605.1 Actinomycetota bacterium
CCATCTAGTTCTCCTCAATCGCGTGTTCGCGGTTCGCGATGTCACGAACGACATCGGCGAGCAGCTCTCGTTCAACAACCTTGATGCGGTCGTGCAGGGCTTCTTCTGTGTCGTCCTCGCGGATGCCCACTCGGCGCTGCGCGAGAATCGGGCCGGTGTCGACGCCGTCGTCGACGACGATGACGCTCGCCCCCGTCTCGGGAACCCCCGCCTCGAACGCGTCGCGAACGGCGTGGGCGCCGGGGAACTCGGGAAGGAATGCGGGGTGAGTGTTGAGCAGCATCGGAGCGAAGCGACGCACAAACACTGGCGGAACCAGTCGCATGAAACCGGAAAGGATCACAAGGTCCGGACGGTACGAGTCGACGACGTCGGCAAGCCGCGTTCCCCATTCGTCGCGATCATCACCTCGAGTCGAGACCGCTCGCGGCGACGTCTGCGCCAACTGCGACAACCTCGGCCGGAATCGTGCCGGCAGCGCACCCGTCGAGAAAGGAGCGGAGGTTCGAGCCACTGCCCGAAATAAGAACGACGACCCGCACCATAGGGCCAAGTTTACCGAGTGCGAATTTCGACTGAGTGGGCGACGTCTCGAGGAAGTGGCCTGACCAGTCGAATTGCCGATCCGGCGAGCGTTCCGAATAACACAATCAGTCCCCACGCCACGGCGACGTCTACCGGGTCGACTCCGACAAACACGAAACGACCAGGTCCAGCGGAGCCCGACGCAAAAGCGCCGACGATGAAGAACAGCACTCCCGAGAACAGCGCCGACATCAGTCCGAGGGCCGCAGTGCGGATGTAGTCGGTTGCTCCCGTTGTGTCGAAATACCCGGCACGTTCGACAATCCCCCACGACAGCCTCGCGGTCACAATGGCGACGAGCGCAAATGGAAGTATCACAATCGGCCAGCCGGGGATAACCGACTCGGTCGGAATCGCGCCGAGCAAGGGGATCGCGGGGAACGCACCAACGGTCGCCGAGAACGGCGTGACGAGAGTGCCGAGCCCGAGTGAGAAGCCGGGGCCGATGAGCCACCCCATCGTCCACACCACAACCGTCGGCAATGCGAGAAGTTGAAGCGCGGTGATGACGATTCCACCGAGGAACTCACCGTGAATTGATTCATACAAGGCGATCTCCGTTGCAAAACCGGTGGCGATGCTCACCGACAGAACAATCGAGCCGAGGGCGACGAGGCCCATGAACGCCGCCGCTGTGATTCGAGCAGCGGTGACAATGACGTCGCGCCAGTCCTCGGGAATGGTCGTGATCAGGGGATTGCGATCCGGGATCAGACGCCACGGCTTCCAGCCGTAAACGAGTCCGATCACCAACGGAATCACGATTTTGATTGTTCCAACCGTCACCTCAACGTTGACGGTGTCCGACTGCGCCGACAACAGGGCCAGCCCCACCAGCGTTGCCACCATGGCAACGAAGAGCCCTCCCACAACCGGTGAGTCTTCGGCGTCCGCGATTCGGCGTCCAGCCCGAACCGCAAGAAGCGTCGTGACAAGCGCACACCCCAGCAGGGCGACTGTGACGTCGAATGTGCTCATGTCGGCGGGGAAAACCGTTTCCATCCCCGTCAAGTTGACGTGAAGTGGAACACCATGGCCGAGCGCCCAGGTCTGGACTGCAAGCTGCCAGACATCGATCGGGGTCGCCTGGAACTGATTGACCGACGCCCACCCGATGAGGAGCGGGACCAACGGAATACCAATACCGATGCCCACCACAAACAACGCCTCCAGGGCGACGAAAAGTGTGACGAGCCCGCGAGGCACGATTACAGCGCCGCGATGACCTCGCGCATGAGACGCGCGGTTTCACTCGGGGTCTTCCCGACGCGAACTCCAGCGGCCTCGAGCGCTTCCTTCTTGGCCTGTGCAGTTCCCGACGAGCCTGACACAATTGCGCCGGCGTGACCCATCGTCTTGCCTTCAGGAGCGGTGAACCCCGCAACGTAGCCGACGACCGGCTTCGTCACATTCGCCTTGATGAAGTCCGCCGCGCGCTCTTCCGCGTCGCCACCGATTTCACCGATCATGACGATCGCCTTGGTGTCAGGGTCAGCTTCGAACGCAGCGAGTGCATCGATGTGAGTGGTGCCGATGATGGGGTCACCGCCGATTCCGATTGCGGTGGAGAACCCGATGTCGCGCAACTCGAACATCATCTGATACGTAAGAGTTCCCGACTTCGAGACGAGACCGATCGGGCCGGTTCCCGTGATCGACGCGGGGGTGATTCCCGCAAGCGCCTCTCCGGGGGTGATGATTCCGGGGCAGTTCGGTCCGATGATGCGGCTCGAGCCTTTTTCCTTCGCGTACGCCCAGAACTCCGCGGTGTCCTGCACCGGGATTCCTTCGGTGATCACCACGATGAGCGGCATCTTTGCGTCAATCGCCTCGATGACCGCGTCCTTTGCGAACGCTGGCGGAACGAAAACGACGGAGACGTTGGCGTCCTTCTCAGACATCGCCTCGGCGACAGTTCCGAAAACGGGGAGGGTTACATCACCGTGCTCGACGGTCGTTCCGGCCTTGCGGGCGTTGACGCCGCCGACAACATTTGTTCCAGCCTTCAGCATGAGCGCGGTGTGCTTCGAGCCCTCACCGCCGGTGATGCCTTGGACGATGACGCGCGAGTCCTTGTTGAGGAAAATCGACATAGTTCCGGATCCTTACTTCGCTGCGAGTTCTGCGGCGCGGTCGGCGCCGTCGTCCATGGTGGTCGCGAGGGAGACGAGCGGGTGGTTGCGGGCGGCGAGAATATCGCGCCCCTTCTCTACCGAGTTGCCGTCGAGTCGGACGACGAGCGGCTTGGTCGCCTTGTCGCCGAGGATGTCGAGGGCCGCCACGATTCCGTTGGCGACTGCGTCACAGGCGGTGATTCCACCGAAAACGTTGACGAAGACGCTCTTGACCTGCGGGTCGCCGAGGATGACGGACAGTCCAGCTGCCATGACCTCGGCCGACGCGCCGCCTCCGATGTCGAGGAAGTTTGCGGGCTTCACGCCGCCGTGCTTCTCTCCCGCGTAGGCGACAACATCGAGGGTCGACATCACGAGACCGGCGCCGTTTCCGATGATTCCGACTTCACCGTCGAGCTTGACGTAGTTGAGGTCGTGTTCCTTGGCCTGCGCTTCGAGCGGGTCGGCAGCCGCCTTGTCCTCGAGCGCGGCGTGGTCGGGCTGACGGAATTCGGCATTCGCGTCGAGCGACACCTTGCCATCCAGCGCGACGATGTCACCGGCGCCGGTGAGGACGAGCGGGTTCACCTCGACGAGGGTTGCGTCCTCGGCGGTGTAGACGCCGTAAAGCGT
>JBEGTE010000134.1:0-3061 GCA_041179605.1 Actinomycetota bacterium
GACGACATCGCAGCTCTGCCACTTCCGGCAGCCACTGTCGTCAACCCGATGACCGGCAAGGTCACGATCAAGCGCATCTCGGATGTCGCGTCCGTGTCGATCGTCAACAACACAGTGACGAGCATCTCGCGCGTCAACGGTGAACCGTCGCTCACCGTCGCGGTGACCAAGACCGCCGACGCGAACACGGTCGAAGTGTCGCGCGATATTCGCGCAGCGGTGCCCGGCATTGCCGATCTGATGGGGAACGGCACGACGTTCAATGTCGTTTTCGATCAGGCGCCCTTCATCGAAAAGTCGATTGAGTCGCTGACGACCGAGGGCCTCTTGGGGCTCGGCTTTGCGATCATCATCATCCTCGTTTTCCTGGTGTCAATTCGATCCACTCTCGTCACCGCGGTGTCGATTCCGTCCTCGCTGCTTCTCACGTTCATCGGTATGTGGGCGAGTGACTTCACCCTCAATCTGCTCACGATTGGTGCGGTCACGATTTCGATCGGTCGAGTCGTGGACGACTCGATTGTTGTTGTCGAAAACATCAAGCGACACATCTCGCTGGGTGAAGAAAAAATGCACGCCATCAAGACGGCCGTCGCCGAAGTTGCGACCGCAGTCACCGCGTCGACGATTACGACCGTCGCGGTGTTCCTCCCGCTCGCGTTCGTGTCTGGTCTGTCCGGGGAGCTATTCCGACCGTTCGCGGTGACCGTGACGATCGCGTTGCTGTCGTCACTGCTGGTCTCGCTCACGATTGTTCCGGTTCTCTCGTACTGGTTCCTCGGCAAGGCGAAGGCGCCGAAGAAGAGCTCCGCGTCGAACACGGACACCGCCGAGAAGTTCGACGTCATTCAGCGCGGATACCGACCTGTCGTCTCGTGGACGATTCGTCACCCGCTCGTTACCGTTCTCATCGCGGTACTGACGTTGGGTGGCACGTTCGCACTGTCACCGCTGATGAAGACAAACTTCGTTGGCGGTAGCGGTCAGACGACGGTCACCGTGCGCCACTCGGTTCCGGCGGGGAACACGCTCGACGAAAAAGTCGAGATCGCCGCAGACGCCGAAAAGGATCTCCTCGCTATTGACGGCGTTGAAACCGTTCAGACGTCGATTGGTGGCACCGGACTCAGTGCGCTGTTCGGCAGTGCCGGGGGCATTACGTACCAGATCACCATTTCCGAATCGCCCGAGGTCGACGCCGACGCGGTTCAGGCGGAGATCACGCGAGAACTCGCGACGATTCCCTCCGTCGGTGAAATGTCACTCTCGTCGGGCCCGAGTGCATTCGGTAGTGGAACAATCGACCTGACGATCAAGGCGCCTTCCGAAGAAACGCTCGCGGCGGTGACCGCAGACGTTCAAAAGGCGATGCAGGATTCGGGTGTCGCCGACGAGGTCAGCAACTCCCTTTCTGACACGCAGCAGTACATTTCGGTTGAGGTCAACCGTGGGGAAGCCGCGAAGAACTTCTTGTCGGAGGCGGGAATCGGGCAGGCGTTGTCGGGAATTATTGACCCGAGGTCCGTCGCGCAAATCGTTATCGACGACGTGACAATGGACATGATCGTCATGACAGCGAATGCACCGAAGACGATTGACGAATTGCGCAACTACAAGTTGACGACTCCGCTCGGCGAAACGGTCAAGCTTTCGAAGGTTGCGACGGTCGACATCAAGGAAACCGCGGCCACTCGAACCACGGAGCGCGGAGTCCTGTCGTCCACGGTGTCAGTTACCCCCGCGAGCGACAACCTGTCGGAGTCGACCGCTCTGGTTGAGTCGGCACTCGACACCGTCACCTTGCCATCGGGAACCACAGTGACAACGGGTGGTGTCGCTCAAGACCAGGCCGATTCGTTCCTGCAGTTGGGGCTCGCCCTTCTCGCAGCAATCCTCATCGTGTACGTCGTCATGGTGGCAACGTTCCGCAGCCTTCGTCAACCGCTGTTGCTGCTCGTGTCGATTCCGTTCGCGGCCACCGGCGCCATCGGACTCCAAATCATTTCCGGAATCCCGCTTGGAGTCTCATCGCTCATCGGACTTCTCATGCTCGTTGGAATCGTCGTCACAAACGCCATCGTTCTCATCGACCTCGTGAACCAGTACCGCGAGCGTGGGTCAAAGGTCGGCGAAGCGCTCCTCGAGGGAACAACTCGACGTGTCCGACCCGTGCTCATGACGGCGCTCGCGACCGTGTTCGCGCTGACCCCGTTGGCAACTGGCGTTACCGGGTCGGGCGGGTTCATTTCGCAGCCACTGGCCATCGTCGTCATCGGTGGACTCTTGTCGTCGACCGTTCTGACACTCGTCGTACTTCCCGCGCTCTACTCGCTCGTCGAAGGTGCAAAGGAGCGACGAGAGGACAAGCGCGCGACGAAAGCATCGACGAAATCGGCAGCCAAGAAGCCACGCGCGGCGAAAGCTTAACCGAGGCTAGCCCAGCGCGACGGCGGTGACGTCGACGCGCAGAGTCGTGCGCGTCAGTTTTTCGCTGGGAGTCACCGTGATCATCGGTTCGACACCGTCGAGGTCTTCTAGGTTTGTCAGGTTGACGCACACGATCCCGCTCGCGGCGGCGAGCATGTGCGCGCACGGACCGGGGTGAAGCTCTGGCGGGTCCAGTCGAGGTGCGTCGATACCGACCGCCAGGACCCCGCGAACGATGAGGGCGGCGATAATTCCGGGCTCCAGCGTCGGGTGGTTGTGCTGGTAATCCGCGTCGGCGCGCTCTGTCCCGGGGTGCAGACGGCCCCACCCCGTGTCGAACAACACGATGTCTCCGGGAGCGACGTTCTCAATCTGATCGGCAATCGATTCGTACGAAATCACCTCACGCGCGTCCACACCGACAGCGCGGACAATCACCCCGCGGCCCACAAATCGCTCCAACGGGATTTCGCCCGCGTCTGTCGTTGACGGGTCGGCATCGTGGGGAAGCAAAATACGCGTTGCAACGACAGGGTTGACGTCATCAACGTCGTCGTACGTCAAGCTGACATCCCGTCCCGTTCCCATACGGTCAAGTATGTCCGTCACCACCCACATCCGTCACGTGGTGGAT
>JBEGTE010000135.1:0-3444 GCA_041179605.1 Actinomycetota bacterium
CTCGACGAAATCATTCAGGACGCCGCCGAGTACGGTCTCGACGAGGTTGACATGGGCATGGCTCACCGCGGCCGCCTCAACGTCTTGGCCAACATCGCCGGCAAGACCTACGGTCAGATCTTCCGCGAGTTCGAGGGAACGACCGACACATCGACCGTTCAGGGCTCGGGTGACGTCAAGTACCACCTCGGCACCACCGGTCAGTTCGTCACGGCCAAGGGACAGACGATTCCCGTCTACCTCGCCGCGAACCCCTCACACCTCGAAGCCGTCAACGGCGTTCTTGAGGGAATCGTCCGCGCCAAGCAGGACTTCAAGCCGATCGCGTCCTTCACCGTCCTGCCAATCCTCGTCCACGGTGACGCGGCGATGGCCGGTCAGGGTGTCGTCATCGAAACCCTGCAGATGTCGCAGCTGCGCGGATACCGCACCGGCGGAACGATTCACGTCGTCGCCAACAACCAGGTCGGTTTCACCACGCTGCCCAAGGACTCGCGCACCTCGCTGTACTCGACAGACGTTGCGAAGGCCGTTCAGGCTCCCGTGTTCCACGTCAACGGAGACGACCCCGACGTCTGCTACCGCCGTCGCGGACACAACGAGGGTGACGACCCGTCGATGACCCAACCGTTGATGTACAACCTCATCGAGGCGAAGCGCTCGGTTCGAACCCTGTACGCAGAGTCGCTCGTCGGTCGTGGTGACATCACCCAGGCCGAGTACGACGAAGTCCAGACCAAGTTCCTGTCGCTACTAGAGAACGCGTTCGCCGAGACCCACGCCGCGTCGATCGACACATCGGTCATCCCGAACCCCGAAGCCGCGACGGCGAACCAGCCGCAACGCCACCCCGCCGCGACCGGAGTCGACGTGTCCGTCGTCCACCGCATCGGTGACGCACACGGCAACCCGCCCGCCGGATTCTCCGTACACCCGAAGCTCGAACAGTTGCTCGCCAAGCGCGTCGACATGAGCCGCAACGGCGACATTGACTGGGGCTTCGGTGAAATCCTCGCTCTCGGCTCGCTTCTCCTCGAAGGAACCAAGGTTCGCTTCGCCGGCCAGGACGCCCGCCGCGGAACCTTCGTTCAGCGTCACGCAGTCTTCCACGACCGCGTCAACGGCCAGGAATGGTTGCCGCTGCTCAACCTGTCCGAAAACCAAGCGCGTTTTTGGATTTACGACTCGCTGCTGTCCGAATACGCCGCCATGGCGTACGAGTACGGGTATTCGGTCGGAAACCCCGACGCTCTCGTTCTGTGGGAGGCACAGTTCGGAGACTTCGCCAATGGCGCCCAGACCGTCATCGACGAGTTCATCTCGTCCAGCGAACAGAAGTGGGGCCAGAACTCGGGTGTCGTCCTGCTTCTTCCCCACGGATACGAAGGTCAAGGACCGGACCACTCGTCCGCCCGCATCGAGCGCTACCTCCAGCTCGCCGCTGAAGGCAACATGACCATTGCCCGGCCGTCGACGCCGGCGTCGTACTTCCACCTGCTGCGCCGCCAGGCGTATTCGCAGCCCAAGCGACCGCTGATCGTGTTCACCCCCAAGGCGATGTTGCGCCTTCGCGGTGCGACCAGCAACGTCGAGGACTTCACCAACGGCGTCTTCCAGCCCGTCCTCGACGACCGCTCGGTCGAAGGCCAGACTCGTCGCATCCTGCTTCACTCGGGCAAGATCCACTACGACCTGCTCGCCGAACGCGAAAAGCGTGGCGCAAACGGCGTTGCCCTGGTTCGCCTAGAGCAGTTCTACCCGTTCCCCGAGATCGACCTCGCCGGAGTCCTTGCGGCTCACGCCGGTGCCGAACTCGTCTGGGTGCAGGATGAACCGGAAAACCAGGGAGCCTGGCCGTTCATCGCCCTCGAGCTGCGACGACTCGGAATCGACGGGCGCGTTGTTTGCCGTCCGGCGGCAGCGTCGCCCGCAGCCGGCTCGTCGAAGCGTTCAGCCGAGGAACACGCGATCCTCATGGACGGAGCGTTCGCGGGGCTCTAAACCGGTTTCCCGGGGAGCCGGCGCAAAACGGCCGTCGACTAATTCGGCGCGCCGAAATCCGTTGGCAAATTTAATTTCTGAAAAATTTGGTGGCGAATTTCCGGCGGTGGTGGCTCCGCTAAGGCCGCTCTGAATCTGGTTGTCAATGTTTCGACAATGTCTAGTTCCGGTCCGCACGAGTCACAGCTTTCGCAGTGACTTCTGACCGCGGCCGAGTCGATGGGATCCAACATCCCATCGACAAGAGCCTCGATTCGCGGGAACGCCGATGCACAACCACAGTCGCGATTCGTGTCCATTAGATTTCCTCACCCGATCCGTGCTCTCCTTCGATCATCCCACGGAGGCGCGTGCGAGCACGGTGCACGCGCGTGAGAAGTGTTGGCTTCTTGATGCCGAGATATGCGGCGGCTTCTTCCGACGTCATCTGGTCGATTATGACCGCGATGGCCGCGTCGCGCTGGTCCGCGGGGAGTCGGTCAAAGTACGACCGCAATTCCTCCATGCGAATTTTCTCGATCGCCTGCTTTTCGGCGCTCGACGACTGGAAGCCCAGCCCGTCGAAGAACTCGACCGGGTCGCCGACGTAGGTGACGTTGACATCACGACGGTTTTCCTGGCGGCGCAAGTTGTAACAGGTGTTCGTAATGATCTTCTTGAACCAGGCGAGCGCGTACGTTCCCTGGGTGTACTTATCCCAGTTGTCGCGCGCTTTGGCGCCGGCAATCTGGACGATGTCGTCCACGAGGTCCGACTTGAGTCCGAGCCGGTGCGCCTCGTACTTGGCGTGGCCATAGAGTCGGTCGAACAGTCCAGGGAACACCTCGTCGAACGTTCCGGTGTTGCGGTAATCGGTGGAGATTTCCGCGGGGTTCCAGCCCTCGGTGGTGGGGACCTGGATGTCATCGGCATTCGCCTCCATGCCGGCTTGTACTTCGGGGTTCATCCCGATCGGGTCGAACGCGTTGTTCGAGTCGTTGTCGGGCTGTCCCATGGTTTCGTCGCTTATGGCCGTCTCCTCGCTCAGTAGTTTCATCGTTGCATCACCTCTCGCGTAGTGTTTGAAGTAATGACTGATCGCGTTTATTCCCGTTCTGACGAAAATTGGTGTGCACCAATTTCGACGTCACCGATTAACGCGACGGTGTCCATTCCCGGCAGTAAAAGTCTGACCAACCGCGAATTAGTGTTGTCCGCCCTCGCGGACGGTCCTTCTGTGCTGCGTCGACCCCTTCATTCCCGCGATTCTGCCCTCATGCGTGATGCGCTGAGTAACCTTGGGGTCGCCTGTCGTGACACCCTACAGGGGGGCACGGACACGATTGAAGTATCCCCCAGACCACTGACGGGAAACTCGACGATCGACTGCGGTTTGGCCGGGACCGTCATGCGATTCGTGCCTCCGCTGGCCGCTCTTGCGACGGGTGACGTCACGTTCGACGG
>JBEGTE010000136.1:0-3032 GCA_041179605.1 Actinomycetota bacterium
AACCGGCCCATCATCTTCGCGTCGACGGGGGAGACGCTCGACGCTCTCGAGCCGTTCCACCCTGACCGCATGGCGAGCCGCATCCTCGACCTCGGTGACATCCTCACCCTCATCGAGCAGGCGCAGAAAAACTTCGACGAGGACGAGGCGGCGAAGGTCGCCGAGAAACTCGCGACGGATTCGTTCACGCTCGCGGACTTCCTCGAACAACTGCAACAGGTTCGCAAGATGGGCTCGATGAAGGGCATGCTGGGCATGCTTCCCGGCGCGGGCAAGATGCGCGACCAGATCGAAAACTTCGACGAGAAGGAAGTCGACCGCACCGAAGCGATCATCCGCTCGATGACGCCGGCCGAACGCAACACTCCGAAGCTTCTCAACGGTTCGCGCCGACTTCGCATCGCGAAGGGTTCTGGGACGACCGTCACCGAGGTCAACGCACTCGTCAACCGATTTGAGGCCGCCGCCAAGATGATGAAGACGGTTGCCCGGGGTGGAACCCCGAACATCCCCGGAATGGGTCCGATCCCCGGAGCCCGCGGCAAGGCGAAGCCCGTCAAGAAGAAGGGCTCAAAGTCGGGGAACCCGGCGAAGCGCGCGGCAGAAAACGCCGCCATAGCGTCGGCCCCCGCGACTGGCGGTAGCGCATTTGGCGGCGGAGCGTCGCAGACTCCTCCCTCGGAAGCCGAGATGGAAACCATGCGCAAACTTCTCGAACGCGGCGGACTGTGACCGAACGCCGGGGGCTCCCGCTCCCGCTCCTCGCCGCGATCGTCGGCACACTTCTCGCGTGGTCGAGTGCGTTTGTCGTCATTCGGTCCGTCGTCCATGTTTTCGAACCAGCGGAACTCGCCCTGCTTCGCATGATGGTGGCTGCGCCGCTGCTCGGTTTGCTCATGATCGGCACGAAGTGGGTGAAGCCGACCATGCGCGAATGGCTTCTCATTTCGGCCTTCGGTCTGGGTTGGTTCACGGTCTACATCGTCGCTCTCAACACCGCAGAACAATCGATTGACGCCGGGACAGCGTCGTTCATCGTCAACATCGGTCCGCTGCTCATCGCCGTCGGCGCGGGAATCTTCCTCAAAGAAAAACTGCCTCGCAACCTCATCCCCGGCGCAATTATCGCTCTGGGCGGTGTCGGACTGATTGCGTGGGCAACGTCATCGTCGGAACACTTCGATGTGTCGGGAGTCTTGTGGGCGCTCGTCGCCACCGTCACCTACGCAATCGGTGTGCTCACGCAAAAGCCCGCCCTGAAGCGCATCTCGTCGGCACAGGTGACGTTCCTCGGCGCTTGTATTTCCGTTCTCCCGTTGCTCTTCTGGGCACCGTCGGCTCTTGAGTCTGTAGCGGTCGCCCCGGTCGATGCCATCATCGGCGTGATCTGGCTCGGCGCGATTCCGACAGCACTGGGGTATGGCTTGTGGGGTTACGCGCTGACCCGCATGCCCGCCAGCCAACTCGGAGTTTCCACCTATTTGGTTCCGCCACTCGTCGTGGTCGAGTCCTACCTGCTTCTCGGCGAGGCGGCCCACCCACTCGCACTCGTCGGTGGGGTGATTGCTCTCGCGGGTGTCTGGTGGGCGCGCCGCCCCTGATTGGCGCGGACGCGGTTTTTCTGGCAGACTTGACCCTTGTGTCCATCTCGTAGGACCCTCTAAACCTGCGAAATGGCGTCCTGCTTCCGGAAACGGGTGTCCCCACGCCTGATTCTCGGTGCGTAACCATCGCAAACACTTATTGGAGAACCGTGGCTGTCAAGATCCGCCTCAAGCGACTCGGAAAGATCCGTTCGCCCCACTACCGCATCGTCGTTGCTGACTCGCGCACCAAGCGCGACGGCCGTTCGATCGAAGAAATCGGCAAGTACCACCCCACCGAGAACCCCTCGTTCATCGAGATCGACTCGGACCGCGCGCAGTACTGGTTGTCGGTCGGCGCTCAGCCGTCCCCCCAGGTCCTCGCCATCCTCAAGCTCTCGGGCGACTGGGGCAAGTTCAAGGGTGACAAGAACGCCAAGAACATGATCCAGACGAAGGACGCCAAGGTCGTCTTCGAAGAGGACACCAAGAAGAAGTCGGTCATCCGCCCCCGCGTCGAGAAGAAGGTGGAAGAGGTTGTTGAAACCGTCGCCGCCGCTGCCGACGAGGTTGTCGAGACCGTTTCGGACGTCGTGAGCGATGTCGTCGAGAACGTTGCTGAAGTTGTTGCTGACGCTGCCGAGGCTGTTGCCGAAGCCGCCGAGGCAGTGGCCGAAGCTGTCGCTGACGAGCCTGCTGCTGACGAAGCCGCTGCCGAAGAGGCACCCGCTGAAGAAGCAGCCGCCGAGGAAGTTGCCGACGAGGCAGCATCCGAGGACAAGGCCGAATAAGTCTGATGCTGGCGGCCGCCCTCAAGCACCTCGTTTCGGGGATTGTTGACCACCCGGAGAACGTCACTGTTGTGGCGAAGAACACTCCGCGTGGTGACCTCCTCGAGGTTTCTGTGCACCCGGACGACCTCGGTCGTGTCATCGGGAAGGGCGGTCGCACAGCAAAGGCTCTGCGAACCCTCATTCTGGCGATTGCCGACGGCAAGCGCGTTCGCGTCGACATCGTCGACTCTGCAGAATAATGGCCAACGCGAAGCGGCCCGAATCGGGTCTGCGCGTTGGTCGTTTGCTTAAGGCGCACGGACTCAAGGGCGCCATCAAGGTCGAGATGTATACCGACGACCCCGCCGCGCGATTCGTGCCTGGGTCTGTGTACACGCTTCAGGTCCCGGACGATTCGCCGTGGTTCGGTAAGACACTGACCCTGGTCGAGCTCAAGTGGTACAACGATTCGCCCGTCGCGTTCTTCGAGGGCGTCACCGACCGCAACGCCTCGGAATCGCTCGTCAAGGCGATCCTCTGGATTGACGAAGAGACGGATTCGCGTCCGGCCGAGGATGACGCGTGGTACGACCACCAGCTCATCGGGCTCACCGTTCGACGGGACGGCGTCGCTGTGGGAACTATCTCGCGCGTCGACCACATGCCGGCGCAGGAC
>JBEGTE010000137.1:0-3379 GCA_041179605.1 Actinomycetota bacterium
TGACCTCTCGGCGATCGACTTCGACAACATCAAGTACTTCGTGAAGTCGACCGAACGCCAGGCACAGTCATGGGAAGACCTTCCCGAAGACATTCGTCGCACGTACGAACGACTCGGGATTCCCGAGGCCGAGCGCCAGCGCCTCGTCGCCGGTGTTGCCGCCCAGTACGAGTCCGAGGTCGTGTACCACCAAATTCGCGAAGACCTCGAACAGCAGGGCGTCATCTTCCTCGACACCGACACGGCGCTCAAGGAACACGAAGACATCTTCAAGGAATACTTCGGGACCATCATTCCGTCCCATCAACACGGAGAACATGGGCCAGTTCGAACGAACGCTCATCATCGCGGACGAGGACTCGTACGTTCACTACATCGAGGGCTGCACCGCGCCGATCTACAAGACCGACTCGTTGCACAGCGCGGTTGTTGAGATCATCGTCAAGAAGGGCGCCCGCGTTCGATACACGACCATTCAGAACTGGTCGACGAACGTGTACAACCTCGTGACCAAGCGTGCGGTTGCACACGAGGGCGCGACGATGGAGTGGGTCGACGGCAACATCGGTTCCAAGGTCACGATGAAGTACCCGTCAATCTTCCTCACCGGTGAGCACGCCAAGGGCGAAACCCTGTCCGTCGCGTTCGCGGGTCCCGGTCAACACCAGGACGCTGGGGCGAAGATGATTCACCTTGCGCCCAACACGACCTCGTCGATCATCTCGAAGTCGATCGCCCGTGGCGGCGGTCGAGCCGGTTACCGCGGTGAAGTGAAGATGGGCGAGAAGGCGCACGGTTCGGCGAACACGGTTCGCTGTGACGCACTGCTGGTCGACACCATTTCGCGTTCGGACACCTATCCGGCAATCGACATTCGCGTCGACGACGTACACCTCGGACACGAAGCAACCGTCTCGCGCGTCTCGGAAGAGCAATTGTTCTATCTGCAGTCCCGCGGCATGCCAGAGGACGAAGCGATGGCGATGATTGTGCGTGGATTCATTGAACCGATTGCACGTGAACTTCCGATGGAGTACGCGCTCGAGCTCAACAAGCTCATCGAAATGAACATGGAAGGCTCGGTGGGCTAGGTGACGACGACTGTTGAACACCCCAGCCACGGAGCGTGGTGGGAGACGCCGGTTCAGACGCGCAACGAGCATTTCGCATCGTTCGACCCGTCCGACTTCCCGGCGATTTCCACCCGCCAGCCCGAATGGCGCCTGAGCCCGATCGACGCACTAGCGCCACTGTCGACCGGCGAACTCGACGGGGGACACTACGACGCGTCTGTGACCAACGCGACTCTGGAATGGGTCGCTCGAGACTCGGTCAAGGCCGACGCTGGAGTGCCCGAAGACCTCGTCGCCGCCCGCGCGTGGGACGCAACCGCGGATGCTCTCGTCGTCACCGTGACGGGTGAAGGCGAACCGGCTCGACTGTCTCGAACTCTGGACGGAATTCGCGGGGGCCACCTCGTCATCCGATTCGCGCCGAACACTCACCGAACTCTCATCATTGAGAACAACGGGGCAGCGGCGTTCGCCGAGAACGTTGACATCCAGGTCGGCGACGGCTCGCACGCTCGAATCGTGCACCTCGGACAATGGGACAACACCGCAGTTCACGCAGCGACCCACACCGCGCACATCGGGCGCGACGCTCACCTCGACCACATTCTGGTTTCGTTGTCCGGCGCCATCCAACGTGTCAATCCGTCGTTCCTGCTCGATGGCAACGGGTCCGGGGTAGACGCTCTCGGCGTCTACTTCGCAGACCGCGGTCGTCACGTCGAACACCGCGTGTTCGTGCACCACATCGCTCCGCAGTCGAAGTCCAATGTTTTGTACAAGGGCGCTCTGCACGGCGAGAGCACACGCACGGTGTGGGTCGGCGACGTCCTCATCGGTCGTGACGCCACTGGCACCGACTCATACGAGGCGAACCGTAACCTCATCTTGTCCGACGGTGCCCGCGCCGACTCGATTCCCAATCTCGAAATTGAGACAGGAGACATCGAAGGTGCCGGCCACGCCAGCGCGACTGGTCGACTCGACGACGAACACCTGTTCTACCTGCAGGCACGCGGCATCACCGAGCAGGAAGCGCGACGACTCGTCGCGCTCGGCTTCCTGTTGGACGTCGTGAGCCGTGTGGGTGACGCCACTCTCGAAGAAGAACTGACCGAGCAATTCACCGCTGCACTCGATTCCGTGGAGGAGACCCGATGACCCGCGAACTCGTTGGAACACTGGACGCGCTCAAGCCGGGCTCGGCCATGAAGGTCGTCATCGACGGGCTTCCCATCGCCGTCGTTCGCGAATCGTCCGGCGACGTCCACGCGCTCGGCGACCGCTGCTCGCACGGTGACATCTCACTGTCAGAAGGGTTCGTCGAGGACGACACCGTCGAGTGCTGGGCGCACGGCTCCAAGTTCGAACTCCGCTCGGGTGAACCCCGCAACTTCCCGGCGTTCGAGCCGGTTCCCGTCTACACCGTTGAAATCGACGGCGACAACATCTTCGTCAACACTGAAATCCGAAAGTAATCATGAGCACTCTGCAGATCATCGACCTTCACGTTTCCATCGAGACCGACCAGGGAACGAAGCACATCCTCAAGGGCGTCACGCTCACCATCAACTCGGGTGAAACCCACGCCATCATGGGACCGAACGGTTCCGGCAAGTCGACTCTCGCCTACACGATCGCTGGCCACCCGCGCTACACCGTCGAATCGGGTCAGATTCTGCTCGACGGCGAGGACGTTTTGGAAATGTCCGTCGACGAACGCGCTCGTGCCGGCCTCTTCCTCGCGATGCAGTACCCCGTCGAGATCCCGGGTGTTTCCGTCTCCAACTTCCTGCGCACAGCCAAGACCGCAGTCGATGGCGAAGCGCCGAGCCTTCGCACATGGGTCAAGGACGTCAAGCAGGCAATGACCGACCTCAAGATGGACGCGTCGTTCGCCGAGCGCAACGTCAACGAGGGCTTCTCGGGTGGTGAAAAGAAGCGACACGAGATCGTTCAGATGGAGCTGCTCAAGCCCAAGTTCGCCGTCCTCGACGAGACCGACTCGGGCCTCGATGTCGACGCGCTCAATCGATGTCGACGCGCTCAAAATCGTCTCCGAAGGTGTCAATCGCGTCAAGGAGAACACCGGCCTCGGCGTTCTGCTCATCACGCACTACACGCGAATTCTTCGGTACATCCGCCCCGACTTCGTCCACGTGTTCGTTGACGGTCGTATCGCCGAAGAAGGCGGTCCGGAACTCGCCGACCGCCTCGAGGACGAAGGCACCGTTACGTGGCGGCCGCTCAGTGAGTCGTGACCTCGACAGCGCACTCCACGACTCTGTCATGGAGGCGCTCAAGGACGT
>JBEGTE010000138.1:0-2993 GCA_041179605.1 Actinomycetota bacterium
GGGGACGTCTCCCCCGAACTCGTCACGAATTCGCGTCGCGGCGGCGTGCAGGTTCAACGCCCGTCGCGGATAACCGAGACGCCCCCACGCGCGAACCACGTCGGCGGGGCTGGCGTTCGCGAGGTCAGCTGGCGTCGGCCACCGCTCGATCCACTCCAGCCAGATCGGTGCGACACGGGAAACGGGCGTCTGTTGCGCCATGATTTCGGACAACAAGACACCCCACGGGGTGGTGCCAGGTTCGCGCCACGGCAACGGGCGTGCGGAACGACGGAACCAACGGGCGACGGCGCGAACCAGTTCCCGTTCGCGCTCGTTACTCCTCGTCGTCATCCTCGCGCGGGTGAACGTAAGGGTCCGCGTCGCCGGCGTACTGAGCACCGGCGGACGCCTTAGCGACCTCTTCATCGTGCATTTTCGCCTTGATGAGCAGGTCTTCAAGATGCGCCGACGTCTCGGGCAGTGCATCGAGCACAAACTCGAGTGACGGAGTCAGTCGGGCGGTGATGTTGCGGCCAACCTCCGAGCGCAACATTCCCGTCGCCGACTTCAACGCGTCCCACGAGTTTTGACGTTCCTCGTCCGAACCGTAAACGGTGAAGAACACGGTCGCGTGCTGCAAGTCACCCGTCACGCGCACGTCGGTGATCGTGACGAAACCGAGGCGGTCATCACGAATACCCTTCTCAAGACGGCGGGCAACGATTTCTTTGATTCGTTCCGCCATCTTGCGTGCGCGATCCGGAGCAGACATTAGGCGCGGACCTTCTCCTTCATCTCGATCGTCTCGATTTCATCGCCGATCTGGATGTCGTTGTACTTGCCCAGTCCGATACCGCACTCGAAGTCGGTCTTGACCTCGGTGACGTCGTCCTTGAAACGACGCAGCGACTCGATGGCGAGTCCGTCCGCGATAACGATGCCTTCGCGGATAACACGGGCCTTCGAGTTTCGGGTGATGGTTCCCGAACGCACGATACAACCAGCGATGTTGCCCAGCTTGGATGAACGGAAGATCTCGCGAATCTCGGCGACACCGCTCTGGACCTCTTCGAATTCGGGCTTGAGCATTCCCTTGAGGCTCTGCTCGATCTCTTCGAGAGCGTTGTAGATAACGTTGTAGAAACGCACGTCCACGCCTTCACGAGCCGCACGTTCGCGTGCCTTCGTGTCGGGTCGAACGTTGAATCCGACGACGATCGCGTTGTCGATGGTCGCGAGGTTGATGTCGCTTTCGGTGATCGCACCGACACCGCGGTGGATGATGCGAAGCTGAACGCTTTCGTCGACCTCGATCTTGAGCAGCGATTCTTCCAGCGCCTCGACGGCACCGGAAACGTCACCCTTGAGGATGAGGTTGAGCGACTGAACCTTGCCGTCTTCGAGAGCCTTCGAGAAGTCCTCGAGCGAGATGCGCTTGCGCGCCTTGGCGAGCTGAGCGTTGCGCTCGGCGGCCTCACGCTTTTCAGCGATCTGGCGGGCGGTGCGGTCGTCGTCCGTGACGATGAACGTGTCACCGGCGCGAGGAACCGACGAAAGACCCTGAACCTGAACCGGACGGCTCGGGTACGCCTCGTCGACCTTGTCGCCGTGCTCGTCGACCATCGCGCGAACGCGACCGTAAGCGGTGCCGGCGACGATAGCGTCACCGACGCGCAGAGTTCCCGACTGGATGAGGACGGTCGCAACCGAACCGCGACCCTTGTCGAGCTTGGCTTCGATCGCGATACCGCGCGCGTCCTTGTTCGGGTTGGCGGTGAGGTCGAGACCGGCGTCGGCGGTGAGCAGAACCGCGTCGAGCAGTTCGCGGACACCATCGCCCTTGAGAGCCGACACGTTGACGAACATGGTGTCTCCACCGTATTCCTCGGTGACGAGCCCGTATTCGGTCAGCTGCTGGCGAACCTTGTCCGGGTTGGCGCCTTCCTTATCAACCTTGTTGACGGCGACGACGATCGGAACACCGGCCGCCTGGGCGTGGTTGAGCGCCTCAATCGTCTGAGGCATGATGCCGTCATCGGCCGCGACCACGAGGATCGCGATGTCGGTGACCTGCGCACCACGAGCACGCATGGCGGTGAACGCCTCGTGACCCGGGGTGTCGATGAAGGTGATCGCGCGGTCAATGCCGTCGTGCATAACGTGAACCTGGTAAGCACCGATGTGCTGGGTGATTCCACCAGCCTCACCAGCCATGACGTTCGACTTGCGGATGGTGTCGAGCAAGCGAGTCTTACCGTGGTCAACGTGACCCATAACGGTGACAACCGGCGGACGAGCCTCTAGGTCTTCTTCGTCGTCTTCGTAGTCGGTCGAGATGTCGAGACCGAAGCCTTCGAAAAGCTCGCGCTCCTCGTCCTCTGGCGAAACGATCTCAACCTTGTAGCCGAGCTCCTCGCCGAGAATCGCAAAGGTGTCTTCATCTAGCGATGCTGTTGCGGTCGCCATTTGACCGAGGTGGAACAGCACTGTGATCAGCTGACCCGCGTTGGCATCAATCTTGTCGGCAAAGTCCTGGATGCTCGCACCGCGACGCAGACGCAAAACGGTGTTTCCGTCTCCGCGTGGAACGACCGCGCCACCTAGGCTCGGTGCAGTTCTTTGTTCGTATTCCTCGCGTTTGGCGCGCTTCGACTTTCTCGCCTTGGACGAACCGCGAGGGCCGCCCTTACCAAAGGCACCGGAGGTTCCACCACCGACACCGCGACCGCGACCAGCACCTGGACCGCCGCCTGGACGACCGGCACCGCCTGGGCCACCGAAACCTGCGCCGGCAGGAGCGCCTGCGCCGCCACCAAAGCCGGGACGAGGACCGCCGAAGCCTGCACCTGCTGGACGGCCTGCGCCGCCTGGGCCACCACCTGGTCGACCTGGTCCGCCCGCACCAGCCGGACGACCTGGACCAGCCGGACGACCCGGACCGCCGGCACCAGCCGGACGACCTTGGCCTGGGCGACCCATGCCCTGGGACGGAGCGAATGGGTTGTTACCCG
>JBEGTE010000139.1:0-3314 GCA_041179605.1 Actinomycetota bacterium
CCCCGCTCGGTCACGGGGTCACCGGGAGAGGCGCTCTGTGACTTGCCGTTGCGCTCACTGGGATCCGACGGAGAACGTCGAGTCCGGGAAGTGCAGGGATCATCGGCAACGGCACGGTGACAGTCGTCGTCAATCGAATCAACGACACTCGGGCTCGGCAGTTCGTCGGCACACACGTCACCGCGGTTCGGGCGGCTCCAGAAATCCCGAAATCCCCCAGCGTCACTCTCGCGATTTTGCGAATCGCCCGCGTTCCGGCGGTGTTTGTGGGGGCGAGCGCGAACGCGCGCACACCCTGACGCGAAATCTCGGTTGCCGCGAACTGCGCTGTCTGCAACGCGGAGGTGGACACGGTGATTGCGAGAACGGGAACGAGTACGCCGAGTGCGACCACGACGAACTCGAGGCTCGCCGACCCGCGCTCTCGAAACATGTCGTCAGGGTGTCACGGCGGGAAACGTCGTGAACGAAACTTTCCACAACACCGGATGCTCAACCGGTCGAACATAAATGGTTCAGTTTTGCCGTTTTTCGGTATCGTGAACACAGCGATGCGGTGCGTCGTTCGAGAGAAAGCAAGGGCACATGGGCCAACTGAGCGGGGTGCAGTCGCAGGTGTTCCGACCGCTGCCCGACGTGCTCCGCGCCGAGGCGATTGTCGATCGACTCACCACCGCCATCACGCTCGGCCTGTTGCGTCAGGGCGAGCAGTTACCGGTTGAAAACCAGCTGACGTCGATGTTCGGCGTCGCAACCGCGACCGTCCGTGATGCACTGCAAACCCTCCGCGATCAGGGAATCATCGAGACGCGACGTGGGCGAAGTGGCGGAACGTTCATCGTTGGCACACCCACCCCGCAGCCCGTCGCACTGCAGCAACGACTCGTCGGATTGTCGATGGCAGAGTTACGTGACCTCGCCGATGAACAGGCGTCGAACGGTATGGCGGCCGTCCGACTCGCCATCGAGCGCGCATCGGACCGTGATTTCGATCGACTGGCGTCAATCGTCGACCTCGTCGCAACAGCGGATTCCGCGGCGGCGTGCGTCCGCGCCGATTCACGATTTCACATCGAAATAGCTGTCTTGGCGCAGTCTGAACGATTGATGCAGACCGAAATGCGACTGCTCAGTGAATCCGTCGAGATTCTCTGGGCGGTTCTGGACTGGCAGTCCGACCGCGACTGGGCGGCGGCGGACCACCGCGCAATCGTCGCCGCGATGCGCAAGGGCGACGTCGACGCTGCGCAGAACGCGATTCGCGAGCACGTTTCGCGAAACACCTACCGCCTCGTCGAACACCGACTCGACGCGATCTACCCCACAGGGGCGACGCGATGACAAACACGGACGTGAAAAACGCGACGAACCGAATTTCGACCTGGTTCATCGAGATGTATGAAGACCTCACCGCACTTGCGAACAATGCGGAGAGGGAAATTGCTCGATCCCGCGGCAAGCGTTCCGCCATCAGCGAGCGCGACCTCAAGTCGGTTCAGTCGGCGGCGGAAGTGTTCCTCTCTAAACACGCAAGCCCCGAAGCAGCCGGAATCATCATCCGTCCCGGCATCGTGGGTTCGGACGGAGACATCGAATGGTGGAAGCGCGACGAAACAGGCTCGACCAGTCGCGTGTTGTTCACGCTGACGCCGCAAACCGCCGGTTTCTATGACTTTGAGACTTTGGAATGGTTCCGCAACGTAGTGGAAACGGGTCGGCCGACACTGACCGGTCCGTACCTCGACTACGCGGGAATGGACCAGTACATCCTGACCTTGACCGTTCCGTTCCGCATGGACGGCGAAATCATCGGTGCAGCCGGTTGTGACATCGAGCTGCCTGCACTCGAGGCGGCTCTAATGCCAATGCTGCGAACCATCGATGCTGATGCTGCGCTGGTGTCCGGCCACGATCGAATCGTGCTCGGCAACTCCGGCCGATTCCTCGTCGGGAACCGTGTCAGTGCCTTACCCGCGAATGGTCACGTCGTCGAACTTGATGTTCACGAGTTGGGACTGCGCGTCGTCTCAGTTCCGCGCGAACGCTTCTAGTCGCGCGCGGCGCGAAGTTCGTCGACAAACGCACCGAACATCGTGCGGCGGTCGTTCTCTGAACCGTCATCGTCCTCGGGGTGCCACTGGATTCCGACAACAAATCGGGCCGTCGGCAACTCGGTTCCTTCGACGATTCCGTCGTCCGCCCGCGCTGTCACGACGAGCGAGTCGGCGACACGGCGAACCGCCTGGTGGTGACCCGATCGAACCGTGACGCGGTCACGGCCAAGAATCGCATGGACCTTGCTGCCAGGGATGAGCGAAATCGTCTCGTCTTTGAACATCGGAGTTCCGTCACCACCGCGGTGCAACTCGTGTTCTTCGATGTCGGGGATGAGGTCACCGCCAAGAGCAACGTTGAGCAACTGCGAACCGCGACAGATGCACAGGAGAGGTGCGTCGCGGTCGATCGTGGAACGGATGATGTCGATGCTGTACTCGTCAGCGGCGCGGTCGACGCCGTATTCACGATTGACGGGTTCGTGGTGGTCGTACAGGGTCGAATCGACGTCACCGCCGCCGAGGAATAAGACGCCGTCACACGAATCCGCGATGGCGGCATCAGACAGGTCGTCGCGACTCGAGTCCAGCAACACCACGCGCGCTCCGGCATCATTGAGTTCCTGTAATGCGACGCGTGTGAAGCGTTCCACAAGCCCCGCGACTTCAGCGGTCATGCCTGGGATATTGAGCGACGCGACAACGGCGACGGTCGGCGCGTCGGCGGGCATAGAGTCGTTGCTCGTTGGCATCACCTGGGAAACCGACAGCGTGACTGTCACGCGGCGTCCAACGGGAAAGGCAGACGAGGCATCCACTTTTCCCACACGGCACGAAGTCGACCGTCCGCGCGGAGGGTGTCGAGCGCCGCGTTGAGTTCGTCGAGCAGTTCCGTGTTTCCGGGCTTGACTCGGGCTCATCGCCCAACGGCACGGTCACGACGTCGTCGTCGACAAAGGCGTCGACCTCGCCACTGCGAAGCGCTTCGATCATGTCTCCGAACACGTCGGCGCTGGCGCCGAACTCAACGATTTCGGCGCCGTCAATCGTGCGAGCCACCTTGAGGTTTGCACTCCCCGCAATCGCTCCGACGCGATAGCCGGCCATGTTGTGGGGCCCGCTGGCCGGGTCTCCCGCGCGCACCAACACCGTCTCGTTGAAGATCGCGTAAGGCTGTGTGAAATCGACGAGCGCGATGCGTTCGGGAATCATCCCCTGGCCGCACCACACCGCGTCGGCTTCACCGGACCGCACCATCGG
>JBEGTE010000140.1:0-3397 GCA_041179605.1 Actinomycetota bacterium
CGGGGACGTATCGGCCGAATTGGCGAAGGCTTTGGCGGATGCGAAGAAGGCCATGACGGATCGTGAAGCCGCGTATGCGAAGAATGATTTGGTCGCCGCAGCAGCCGCAGACGTCCGCTTGCAGGACGCCCTGCAGCGCGCCTACGAGTTGTCCCGATAGGGCCGATTTCGCCGAGCCCCGCCCCGCGTGTAAACTAGATAACGCATCGCGGGGTGGAGCAGTTCGGTAGCTCGCCGGGCTCATAACCCGGAGGTCGTAGGTTCAAATCCTGCCCCCGCAACCACCAGAAACGGTCTCGGATTCGTCCGAGGCCGTTTCTCTTTGCCCGAGGTGCCTCGCGATAGGCTCGGCGTATGGAGGGACTTCGCGTCGGGATCGTGCAGTTCGCCCCCGGTTCTGACGCGGGGCGCAACCGCGACTATTTGCATGTCCCGCTGTTGGGGAGTGCCGTCGCCGACGTTGTGGTTCTGCCTGAATACTCGGCGTTTTACCACCCCGACCCCGCGGCGAGGGCGGCAGGTGCCGAGCCTTTGGACGGTCCGTTCGTCAAGTTCCTCATGGGTCACGCGGCGAAGTCTGGTGCCGTCATCATCGCGGGATTTCTGGAAAAGGCGGGCGATCGCGTCTACAACACCGTCATTGCCGTCGGACCGAGCGGACTGCTGGGCCGTTATCGCAAGATTCACCTCTATGACGCGTTCGGTGCTCGCGAATCCGACTTCATCACGGCCGGTTCGGCAACCGACCCGATGCTCGTCATCCCCGTCAAGGGCTGGAAACTGGGCGTTCAAACGTGTTATGACATCCGATTCCCCGAGGTGTCGCGTCGGCTCGTCGACGCAGGCGCCGATGTGCTCGTCGTCCCATCGGACTGGGTGCCGGGGCCACGCAAGGTCGATCATTGGACGACCCTCTTGACTGCTCGCGCAATCGAAAATGTGTCATGGGTGGTCGCTGCCAACCATGCGGCGTCGTCCGGAACCGGCCATTCGATGGTGCTCGACCCGTACGGGCAAGTTGTTGTCGAGTCGGGCGACGCCCCGACGTTCCTCGACGCCGAACTGAACGCCGAGGACGTGCCGACCGCGCGTGCGTCCAACCCGTCCGTGACACAGCGCAAGTTCCGAGTCGTTCCCGGGTAACTGGGGATAACCGGCGGCGCTCGTCGAGCGGATTCGTCATCATCGCTACATGCGGTTGTTGTCGATTGGTGTCGCCTTATTGTCTCTCGTTGGTTGCGCGTCTGAACCGGTTCCACCGGTTCCCGCGACTGCATCGACGCCCGGCGAATCAATCCCGCGCGACGGTGCCGAGGAGCTCGCACTGGCGGCCGTCACCCACTATTTCGCGATGTCGACCGAGATCGCTGCTGACGGCGGGGTGAACCCCGAGCGCATCGCCAACGTCGTCACTTCCGACTGGTTGCCGAACGAAATCGTGGGTTTTGAGACACTTCAGGCGATGGGCACGACTCAGGTCGGCGCACCTGCCATCACGAGAATTGAGGCGACCGCCGTCCACGGAGTCGCCGTCGTGTCCGAGGTCGTCGTCCACGTCTGCACAGCGCTGGACGGGGTGTCCATTGTGTCGGATGAGTTCACCGACGACTCAGGACCGACCGGCGTTGCTCTTGTCACCGTGTACGTCGTCCCCGAAGGCGGCGTGATGAAGGTCGACGGTGTCGAGCCCTGGGAGGACACGTCATGGTGCGCCGAATCCTGATCGCCGCCGTCGTTGCGGGGTTGCTGGGTATCTCGAATCCCGCCGGCGCAATCACGTGCACTCTGACCGAAATCGTGTCGGGCGCGTGCACGACCGGCGGCGAAACAAACGGCACCGACGTGAACGTGTGGGTCGACGGTTCGACTGGTGGCGGTTCGTCGGGCGGTGACGGCGGAACGGTCGACTGCAACGCAACAGCGGAGGGTCGTTGTGTCGGAACTTCGCCGCCCAAGACCGTCGACAAACCCGAAAGCGTTCACGACCTCGAAACATTTCGACCTGTTCAACCAGGTCAACGATCCGAACCAGCCGGCTGGACAATTGTGGGTTTGCCGACGAACTTCTGGTCTGTCGCCCGGACGCACGTTGTCTCAGGCGAGCTTGCAGGTCAACCAGCGGATGTCCGCTTCATTCCCGTTGCATACCGCCGCACGTTCGGGGACGGTGCCAGCCAGTCGACGACGAAAAAGGGTGGGCGTTGGAAAACGTCGTGGTCGGCGACCGCGACGTCGCATGTGTATTCCGAGACGGGGACGATGCAGGTCGGGTTGACGGTCACGTATGTTGCCGATTATCGGTTCGACGGAGGTGCGTGGACACGGCTGGACGGAGTCGTGACGCGTGCTTCGCCCAATTTGGCTCTACGGGTCTTTGGCGCCGACACCGTGCTCGTCGCGCGGACGTGTTCGACTGGTGCAATCGGGTGCGCGTGAATTCTTGGCGGACATTCAGCCGACTTTAGGAATTTCACAGGGAATGGCACCATGGTGGAGCCATGGAAAACGACACCACCCCCGAACCCACGACCCCCGTTCGTCGCCGCGTCCGCAAGCCGGTCGTCGATGCGACCACTGCCGACAGTGCACCCGCCGCACCGACGACGGAAACCGCGGAGCCGGATGCCGACGTAACCCCCAAGCAGTCGTGGCTGGCCGGGACCATTCCGACGAAGGCGGCCGCGGGTGTCGCCGTTATCGCAGGTGTCGCCGGTGGAATTGCGGGAGCGGGCATTGGCTTTGTCGGAAATGGTGGCTTCGGTTTCAACACCGTCATCCAGCCCCAGTCGGTGACTATCTCGGACACCAACAACACCAAGTCGGTCACTGCAGTCGCCGCCAAGGCGCTGCAGTCCGTTGTGACGATCGAGGTCGCTGGTGGCGAAGCCGGCGGATCTGGGTCCGGTGTCATCATTTCCGATGACGGCTACATCGTCACTAATCACCACGTGGTGACCGCCAAGGTCATCGGAACCGACCCGATCATGGACGTCGCCGTCATCAAGATTGCCGAAACCGGACTTGTTCCGGCCGAGTGGGGAGACTCGTCCGCAGTCACTGTCGGAGACGAATCCATCGCCATCGGTGCTCCGCTGGGACTCGAGAACACGGTGACGGACGATCACGATTTCGGCGAGTGGAGACGGGTTCAACTTTGACCTTCCCAATGACCAGCAGTCCGCTATCGCCCAAGACCTCTCGCTGCCCGTCATTCAAACGGACGCCTCCATCAATCCCGGAAACTCGGGTGGCGCTCTGCTCAACGCAACCGGGCAGTTCATCGGCATGAACGTCGCCATCGCGTCGAGCGGTTCATCGTCCGGCTCAATCGGTGTTGGTTTCGCTCTTCCCAGCAACGTCGTCAAGCGGGTCGCAGAGGACATCATCGCCAACGGCA
>JBEGTE010000141.1:0-2942 GCA_041179605.1 Actinomycetota bacterium
CGCGGTGGACGCAACGGATGTTCCGGGAATCCTAGAACGATTCGGTGATTTCCGAACTGTCAAGGTCAAGGTCGCCGAAAGCGGGCAAACGCTCGCGGATGACGTCGCCCGTGTGGCGGCGGCTCGTGCGTTCGTCGGTGACGAAGGTCGTGTGCGCATCGACGCGAACGGCGGCTGGAATATCGACGAAGCAGAACACGCGATTCGCGCGCTGGAACAGTACGACCTGGAATATGTCGAGCAACCGTGTGCGACGGTCGTCGAACTCGCAGAACTGCGTGACCGCGTTCACCGCATGGGGATCCTCATCGCCGCAGACGAGAGCGTCCGTAAAGCGGAGGACCCGCTCGCTGTCGCGAAAGCCGGTGCGGCCGACATCCTCGTCATCAAGGTGGCACCTTTGGGCGGCGTTCGCCGCGCGCTCGACATCATCGATGCGGCCGGGTTGCCCGTCGTAGTGTCAAGTGCCCTCGAGTCGCCGATCGGTCTTGCTGCGTCGTTCGACCTCGCACGTCGCATCGAACACCTCGACTACGACTGCGGGCTCGCCACCGACACACTTTTCACCGGCGAGGAGCTTCCCGTCAATGCAGAGCGCGAAGAGTGGTGGCGAGAGCGCGCTGCCCGCTGTTTCGAACTTCTTTAGAGTCCCGAATAGACGTGCAGCCCCTTGAAGAAGAGGTTGACGATCGTGAAGTTGAAGATGACCGCAGCGAACCCGATGAGGTTGAGGACTGCGGCGGGGTTGCCGCGCCAGCCGCGGGTCGCGCGAGCGTGGATATACCCCGCGAACAGGACCCAAATGATGAACGACCAGACTTCCTTGGTGTCCCATCCCCAGTAACGACCCCAGGCGTGCTCGGCCCAGATTGCGCCGGCGATAACAGTGAAGGTCCAGAACACAAACCCGATCGTGGTGAGTCGATAGACGAGCGATTCGAGCGCCTCGGCTGCAGGGAATGCGCTGAGGAAGCGCCAGTTGCGGCCGGTCAGTCTTCCGGACTCGCGTGAGGCCTGGAATAGTTGCGCAGTCGAGAGAGCGGCACTGGTCGCAAAAAACCCCGTCCCGAGGACTGCGACGAACACGTGGATGACGAGCCAGTAGTCCTGCAACGCAGGTGGTAGAGGCGTGACGGCGACATAGAAGTTGACGGACACAATCCCGAGCGCGAGGATTGCGAAACCGGCGATGAACGAGCCGACGAATCGAACATCGCGGAAAATCGAGATACCGAGGAAGACGCCGACGAGAGCGAGCGTTGCGGTCAGGCCGAATTCGAACATGTTCGCCCACGGAACGCGGTTAGCTGCGACTCCCCGAAGTACGGTCGCGGCAAGGTGCACCACCCACGCCAGCCATGTCAGCGCCATCGCGCTGTGCAACCAGCGGGTTGGCTTCGACTGGCCCTCTCCCGCGGCGCGGCCGGCAAGGTCAACCGTGAACAACACAAATGCGATTGTGTACACGGCCATCGCCGAATAGGTGGCAATCAACGAGGTAGTCGCGAGATCAGTCATGTGCGTCCAATTTTATCGGCGGGCTTACTGCCCGCGAACTTGCTGAGAATTCGTTCCATCGCCGCCTCGAGACCAGGATCATCACCGCGCGACTGCGCACCCCATTCGAGACCCTTGTCGGTCACGCGCACCCAGACGCGACGGCGGCGGGTAGCGAGAGAAGCGAGCAGGCCGGCAACGAGGAACAACGCGCTGAGCCCGACACCGAGTTGCGTTGCGTCGTGACGAATCTCGACTCCGATGTACCGGTCGAGGCTGGTGAACTCGACCGACCCAAGTCCTTCGGGAAGCTGGAAGGTGTCGCCGGGTTCCAGCACGACGTCGACTCCTGTGTGACGACCAGCGATCTGTGTGAGCTGGTCGATGGGCAACTGGAAGACGTTACCGTTGGTTCCGTCATCCAACCCGAGGTCACCCTTGTATATGTTGAACGTCACGGTGGGCTTGGTCGGTTCCGGATTGCTGGACGACAATGCGCCGGAATCGAGTTCCATCGCAGTCGGGTAAAAGAACCCCTGCATTCCAACCTGCTCGGCAAGACCGTCGGGAATCTTGACGACGCCGACCGACGTCAAGTTCGCGTCTTGACTAATGAAGGGAACAGGCTGACTGAACACGATTTCACCGGCCGGGTTGCGAACGGTGATGACGGGCGCGAATCCGTTGCCGAGCAAATACATTTTGGAATCGCCAACCTGCACGGGACTGTTGACCTTGAGTGTCTCGTTACGTTCGACACCGTTTTCGGTGACGACGATGTCGGCGGTGAAGTCGATCGGCATCCACACGTCCTTGACCGGGTCCTTCACATACTTCGGCACGAACGACGACAGCGAGACGGCGTACGGGTCGAGTTGCGACTCGTCAAACCACCGACCGGGGTTGAAGGTGTCGAACGACGACAACTGGTTCGTGAAGGCTTGCCCCTCTACCAGCACGCGCTGGCCGTACCAGTTGAAGCCTCCAGCGAAACCGAGGGTCGCGAGAATCCCGACGAGCGCAATGTGAAACACGAGATTCCCGGTTTCACGCAGGTACCCGAACTCGGCCTTGAGTCCAGTGCTGTGCCGAACGACGCGATAGCGAGCTGAGCGCAGAATCGCAGCCGCACGATCGAGAGTCTCGTCCATGCCGCCGCTCATCGGCACGACTCGGCGAACCGGAAGTCGCGTCCACGTCCTCGGTGCATCTGCCGGATCAGACCTCAACACGTTCCAGTGATGACGAATTCGGGGCAGGATGCAGCCGATCAACGAGATAAACAGCAGCAGATAAATCGCCGAGAACCAGACCGAGGTGAAGACATCAAAAAGTTGAATCGACTCGTAGAAGTTGTAGAGGTCGGGATTCGATTCGCGAATCGAGGCGACACCGTTCGGGTCGGCCAGACGCTGCGGGACGATCGACCCCGGAATCGCGGCGAC
>JBEGTE010000142.1:0-4529 GCA_041179605.1 Actinomycetota bacterium
GCGACTCGATTCCGTTCCACGTCCGCACCCGACGCAGCGCCTGGATTCGGCGGGCGATGGTTTCGCTGGACGGGCTCAGTCGCTCGTGCGGCAGTGTTTCCCACGACGGGAAGATGACCGACTGAACGCCCCACGTGGTCAGTGATTCGGCGAGCGCCTCGGCCTCACGCCCCGTAGCGGTGACGAGCAACACAACGCGCGGTTCTGCACACATCGCGGCGATGAGCGGTGCACGGGCGCCGTCCTCGAGGACGAGGGCCGGGCCGCTGAGGGTGCGCGCGAGTGGCGCAACAGACGACACCAACCCCGCGAGACTCACTCGCTCAGTCTAGAGCGGGCTATTGCTGGGGCGAGTGGTACCGCAACTGGGCGGCGGAAAGACCCTCGAGGATGATCGACTCGACCGCACCCGCGGCATCCGCGATGAGGTTCGGCAACACCTCGCGCTCGGTCTTGCTGAACGGTTCGAGCACGTGAACCGCGGCGTCCTTCTGCCCGGCGGGGCGTCCGACGCCGACACGGACTCGAATGAAATCCGCACCGATGTGTTGAATCGTCGACCGAAGCCCGTTCTGACCGCCGTGCCCGCCACCGAACTTGATGCGGACGGTGTCGAACGGCAAATCGATGTCGTCGTGGATAACGATGACGTGGTCGGGTTCGATCCCGAAATAGTCGGACAGCTTCCGAATCGGGGCACCCGACGTGTTCATAAAACTGAGAAGCGTCGCAAGGATCACTTTGTCCGTGCCGGGGCGGAAACGCCCCTCGGCAACGTTCGCGATCGACTTGTGACGCGTGTACTTCTCCCCCATCTGGTCGGCGAGTGCGTCGATGACGCGCTGACCGATGGAGTGTCGGTGCGTGGCGTAGTCGGGCCCGGGGTTACCGAGCCCGACTACGAGCCACGCAGTCGACATGATTACTCGGCTGCTGCCTCTGCCTCGTGCGCCTTAGCGGCGGCCGCTTCAGCGACGTGCTCGGGCTCGTTCTCGACCGACGCTGCGCGAGCGGCCTGCTGAACGGCGATGATGATCGCTTCGGGGTCGAGGTGAAGCTTGACACCCTGAGGAAGCTTGACGTCCTTCGCCGACACGTGAGTGTGCTCGTGCATGTCGGTGACATCGATCTCGATGTGCTCGGGGATGTGAGTCGCCTCGGCCTCGACGGTGAGCGTCTGGTGCTCGATCATCGCGACGGTTCCGGGGAACGAGTGTCCGACCATGACGACGGGGATGTTGACGGTGACGGTCTCGCCCTTGCGGACGATGACGAGGTCAACGTGCTCGATGATCTGTCGGACATAGTCCTTCTGGACGTCCTTGACGAGAACGAGTTCCTTCTTGCCGTCGATGTCGAGGTCGATGAGGACGTTCTTGTGACGGACGAGGAGGGTCAGTTCGTGCGCGGGGAGCGCGACGTGCTGGGTTTCTCCACCGTGACCGTAAACGACTCCGGGGACCTGTCCGGCGGCGCGGAGACGACGAGCGAATCCCTTACCGAACGAGGTGCGGGCAGTCGCCTTGAGGGCGTGCTGTTCAGCCATGATTTCAACCTTTCGCGGGGTCTGGGCCCCTTGTGTGTTCTACTCGAACGCCGGAAGCGTGAGGAAAGACAAGTGCCTGACCACCGCGTCGATTACGGGGATGCCCCGTTGTCCTCGGTCAGGAGTTGGAATGTCTCAAGCCAATATTGGTGTCGTCGGTCTCGCTGTGATGGGGTCGAACCTGGCCCGTAACCTCGCGTCGCGCGAGGGAAACCGCGTCGCCGTGTACAACCGTTCGTGGGACAAGACCGAGACACTGACTGAGGCGCACCCCGAAGCCAACTTCATCCCGGCAAAGACGATGCAGGACTTCGCCGACGCACTGTCGAAGCCCCGCACCGCGATCATCATGGTCAAGGCGGGTGCCGGCACGGACGCCGTCATTGACCAGTTGTGCGACGTGTTTGAGCCGGGCGACATCATCGTCGACGGCGGAAACGCTCTGTTCACCGACACCATCCGTCGTGAAAAGGCCGTCCGCGAGACGGGCATCAACTTCGTCGGTGCGGGCATCTCGGGCGGTGAAGAGGGCGCTCTGACCGGTCCCTCGATCATGCCCGGTGGTTCCGCCGAAGCGTGGGACACTCTCGGCCCGATCCTCAAGTCGATCGCAGCAATCGCCGAAGGCGAGCCGTGCGTCACCCACGTTGGCACCGACGGCGCCGGCCACTTCGTCAAGATGATTCACAACGGCATCGAATACGCCGACATGCAGCTCATCGCCGAGGCGTATGACCTCATCCGTCGCGGCACCGGTCTGTCGCCCGTCGAAATCGCGGACGTGTTCGCCGAATGGAACAAGGGCGAACTCGAGTCGTACCTCATCGAGATAACCGCCGAGGTCCTCCGTCAGGTGGACGCGTCGACGGGCAAGCCGCTCGTGGATGTCATCGTCGACCAGGCGGGTTCCAAGGGAACCGGTGTCTGGACCGTTCAGACGGCGCTGTCACTGGGCACACCCGTTTCGGGAATCGCCGAGGCCGTGTTCGCTCGTGGCCTGTCCTCACACCCCGAACAGCGCGCACTTGCTGGTGACCTCGCTGGTCCCGGGTCGTTCGCAGTCGCCGACAAGGACGCGTTCATCGAGGATGTTCGCCAGGCGCTCTACGCGTCCAAGATCGTCGCCTATTCCCAGGGCTTTGACGCCATTCGCGCCGGTGCGGCCGAATACAACTGGAACATCAACCTCGGCGAGGTCGCGCGCATCTGGCGCGGTGGCTGCATCATCCGTGCACAGTTCCTCAACCGCATCACCGACGCGTACCGCGCTGACGAGTCCCTTGCCCTGCTGATGGCCGCTCCGTACTTTGCGAAGGCCGTTTCTGGCGCTCAGGAAGCATGGCGCCGAGTCGTCATCGCTGCGACCCAGGCCGGCATCCCCGCTCCCGCGTTCGGCTCGTCATTGTCCTACTACGACGGACTACGCGCCGATCGTCTGCCTGCTGCACTCGTTCAGGGCCAGCGTGACTTCTTCGGCGCCCACGCCTACAAGCGCACCGACAAGGCCGGCACGTTCCACACGCTGTGGTCGGGCGACCGCTCCGAGATCGAAGCGGAAGACACTCACTAACTCCGCGCTATTGTGACGTGCCTAGCGCTTCGCTAGAGTCGCTGCAAGCCGCAGTTTGGGCTACCGAGAGGAGCCACACGTGAGCACGACCCCCTGGATTCGCAAGCTTCAGTTCTTGTACAGCACGACGTTTGTCGTGTGGGCGATCGCGTTCGCAGTCGTCGTCTATGCCGCAACACAGACCGGTGATTGGGGATCGCTCGGGGGGATTTCCATCATGGGCATCGGCCCGATCTACTTCCTGTTCGAAAGCTTCCTGCTCGCAAGACAGCCTGACGACGAAGCACTCGCGTCATCGAAACGCCTGTTCCGAACACAGCGCACTCTAGGGATTCTCGTCACCGTCGGGGCGATTGTCGGGCTTCTGCCCGCGTTCGCGAATTTCCTCAGCTTCGTCGAGATGGACGCGCAGAACTTCCTCATCAATGCGGGAATGCTTTCGTGGGCGCTCGTCTACGTGTACATGGTCGTGTTCTTCGTCGCGGAAGGTATTCGCCGCGGGCTGAAGTTGAAGAGGCAGCCGACGGTCGAACCCGCCCGCGCTGAACCGTCAACCAAACCATCCGAAGAGAAACCGGCCGAAACGACGGCAGCTCGACCCCCCATCGCCCCGAACCTGTTCTTCGTCGCCGCGATTCTGCTGGCCTTGTTCACCGCACAGATCGAAACGACCGCGTTCACCATGGCGCGAAATGGCGAGCTCACGCAGCTGGGGACCCCGGGAATGGCGTTCAGTTTCCTCCAGTTCATCGACTTGGGGGCAAACGGAATCGCTCTCGCCGTCCTAATTTTCGGAATTTTCAACTACGCACGCGACACGGCGAAATTTCGCAAGATCGTGACACCGTTGGCGGCGTTGGTCGCCCTGATTGTTCCGCCCGGAGCCGCTGGGATGGCACTCGCTGGGATAACAGGCGTCAGCCCCGAAACCGCTCAGCGCAACGAAAACGCGCAGATTTCCAGTGACTGGATCAACAACCTCATTGAATCTGGCTACCCGGACGGGTTCACGACGATTAGCAGCGTGTACGACTGCGCAGCGGAAAACTGTGCAGACCCCGATTCTGGATACATGCTGTCTCGCGAGGGAGACACGACCTCTGTGGCGGTGGACGTGTGCGCGACCGTGATTTCGTGGGCGGTCGCCAGTGGCGCAAACGAGTGGTCAACCGCACCTGACTATGTGCCCTACCCGCTCACGTCAGCCGAGGACGCCGATGCGAACGCCTCGTGTGTAACCAGCCTCGCCGACTACCCCGCACTGGAACATCCGTATTCGATTGTTTCCGCCACGTTCCGGTTGACAGGCGACGGCGATGTGCCGTTCCAGATGGACCTTGTCGAGATCGACATGGGAACGTCGGATCCGAACCCCGACGCCTTCAATTATTCGTTGACAATCGCGACGACGTT
>JBEGTE010000143.1:0-2911 GCA_041179605.1 Actinomycetota bacterium
GCCTCTCGGAAGGGGTAAAATGAGAGAAGTTATTGACCCACTAGGAGTTACCCCATGGCTGCACAGAAACCTCGCGCTGGCGACGGTCCCCTCGAGGCAATCCGCGAAAAGAAGGACCTCGTCATCGTCAAGGTTCCCGCCGAAGGTGGCGGACGTTTGGTTTTCTCGCTCAAGGACGAGGAAGCCGTCGCGCTGCGTGACGCCCTCGCCGGCGTAACGAACTAGTTCTTCACGAGAGTGAGGACCCCGTCACCGACGGGAACAAGAGTCGCACGGACGTGCTCGTCGACGGCGTAGTCGCCGAGGATTGTCCGAAGTTCGGTTGTCACGGCATCACGTTTTGCCGGGTTGGCGACGTGGCCGCCTCCCAGTGCGTGTGTGAGCACGACGAGACCGCCCGACCGGGTGAGTCGAAGTGCGTGTCGAACGAATTCGAGGACGCCCTTCGTTGACGCATTGACGAGAACGAGGTCGTACGTTCCCTCGTTCATGCGGGGGAGGATGTCACCTGCATCGCCGGAAATCACGCGAACACGTGCGGTGGGGATGCCTGCAGCGACCATGAGGTCCTTAGCGGATTGCAGGTGATCCAGGTCCTTTTCGATTGTCGTGAGGTTTGCGTCCGAATTGCCGTGGATGAGCCACTGGCTGGCGACTCCCAGTCCCGTGCCGATTTCAACGATGGACTGTGCGCCGGTGATGGCGACGAGTGACGCGAGGTAGCTTCCGACAGCGGGGGTGATGGGTTCAACTCCGTGTTCCATCGACGCGTGACGGGCGGCACGGATCGCTTCGGGCTCGGTCACGTAGTTTTCGGTCCACGTGCTAATCAAATCTGCGTCAAACATCACGCCTCCTGGAAATCACACTATCCGTATGTGACTTTTTGCAGAGTATCCTCGGATTGTGTCATTCGGCCTAACAATCGAGAAGTTGTTTCTCATCGGACTTGTCCTGTTGCTCATCGTGGGCCCGGACCGGTTGCCGGCGTTTTCGGCGCAGCTCGCTCGAATCGTGAAAAAGGTCAAGTCCATCGCTCAAGGCGCGGAATCGCGCATCCGCGACGAGATGGGCGATGAGTTCGATGACGTGAAGTGGACGGATCTCGACCCGAGGAAATATGACCCGCGCCGAATCATTCGAGATGCTCTCGCCGATGAGCCAGCACCTGGTGCCAAATTTTCTGTCCGTGACAGCACCGCAGCGGTGTATTCAACACCAAAACCCGGAGAGCGCAAAGACGCACAGCCTCAGTCGAATGCGGTTCCGCCATTCGACGGCGAGTCAACCTAGGACTTGTCGGCGGGAGCCGCTGCCAGAGCGGCTCGAACAGCGTCTACCGTTCCGTTCGGAACGATGATGTCGTACTGCGACGCGACAACCTGTTGTACTGACTGGAAGTCGTGGCGGCGACGGCGCATCGAATAGATGACGAGGTTGAAGAGCATCCCGATCCCCGCACCGATTGCGACCGTGGCGGGAAGAAACACGGTGGTCGCGTCTGTGGACGTTGCGCCGAACATGAATCCAATGAAGAGCCCGAACCAGGCGCCGTTCAACGCGCCGCGCATGGCAACCTTCGCGTACGTCAGACGGCCCGTGATGCGCTCGACGGTGACGAGGTCGCGCCCCACAATCGCGATATTGGCGACGGAGTAGTCGGCTTGAGCAAGACGGTTGACGATCGACTGCGCCTCGGCGTAGGAGTCGACACTCTGAAACACTTCTCCGCGAGGAATCGACGGTTGATTGGTGTTTCGTGAGAAAAGAGGCGGAGTAGTCACGTCCTCATTCTCTCACCTCGCGGGTACGCTGGAACCGTGACGTCGACGCGTGTATATGTAGCCCGACTCGCGGGGTGTGCGGTCTTTGACCCGCTCGGCGATCGGGTCGGTCGCGTGCGCGACGTTGTCGTCTCATATCGCCAGACCGACGCGCCCGTCGTCGTCGGACTCATTGTCGAAATTCCCGGCCGTCGCCGCGTTTTCCAGGGCATTAACCGAGTCACAAGCATCCGTCCCGGTCAGATTCTGACGACCGGAATCCTCAACATGCGCCGTTTCGAACAGCGCGCGGGTGAGGTTCGAATTTTTGCCGAGTTGATCGGTCGAACGATGACGTTCCGCGACGGTTCGGGAACCAGCATGATCGAGGACGTTGCGATCGAAAGCGATGCTCTCGGCCAGTGGTCGGTGTCGCAGTTGTATTTGCGTCGCGACAAGGCGGCCGGGCTGTTCGGCAAGGGACCGACCGTTTTTGCCCGTTGGGACGACGTCGTTGATGCCAGCGCCACGACGGACTCGCAGAGTGCCGAGCACCTCGTCGCGTCCTACTCGGAACTTCACCCCGTTGACCTGGCCGCGTCAATTCTGGACTTGCCCGAGGACCGCCGAATCGAAGTCGCCGAAGAACTGTCGGACGAGCGGCTAGCGGATGCTCTTGAAGAGATGCCCGAGACGGACCAGCTCGAAATCATCGAGGGAATGGACGACGAACGTGTCGCCGACGTTCTCGACAACATGGAACCGGACGACGCCGCCGACTTGCTCGCGCAGATGCCGCAGGACCGTACCGAACAGATTCTTGAGCTCATGGACCCGGAAGAGGCCGAGGACGTTCGATTCCTCCTCGCGTTCGACCCGGAAACCGCGGGTGGGCTCATGTCGACCGAACCGATCATCGTGTCGGCGGAAACAACCGTCGCCGAAGGACTCGCACTGGTTCGCCGAGCCGACGTCACACCCGCGATGGCGGCCGCGATTTGCGTCACGCTGCCACCGTTCGAATCGCCAACAGGCCGTTTTCTCGGTATCGTTCATTTTCAGAGGATGTTGCGACACCCTCCGCAAACCCAGTTGGGAACCATTCTCGACACCGGAGCCGAACCGTTGCTTGACACGGCTCCACTCGA
>JBEGTE010000144.1:0-3812 GCA_041179605.1 Actinomycetota bacterium
GGCCGAGATGCGCTCGGCTATGACCCGGCTCGCGCAGCAATCCCATATGCGTTCTTCGCCATCGCGATGATTGTCGGACGACTTCTGATTGATGTGATTGGCAAACGAGTCCACATCAGCATGCAAGCGGCCGTCGGCGGAACCATCGCCGCAATCGCGATGATGGTCAGCGTCCTGGTCGGTCCCGGCTTGGTTGCGGCAGACCCCAGCGGCGCACTTTTCGTCATCAGCGCTTTGTGGGCGCTCGCCGGTCTCGGAACTGCGTCGATGACTCCGTCGTTTCTGTCGTCGGCGTCCATCGTGTCGGGAATGTCGGCGGCCGCCGCACTGACGCGAATGAGTGTCATGCAAACGACGTTGATCTTCGCCATGAAATGGCTGATGGGTCAGACCGCCGAATCCAGCGGTGTCGGCAACGCCTTCTTGTTTCCCATCGGGACGTGGGTCGTCGCGGTGGTCATCGCGGTGATTGTCGTCCGGCTATCCCGACGCCATCACGCGAATCAGGTCAGTTCGAACTGACCGCCCTCGATCTGTCCCTGCTGGCGGTACAGGTCGAGCTTTGTGCGCGTGTCCTGAATGTCGAGGTTGCGCATGGTCAGTTGACCGATGCGGTCGGCGGGGCCGAACGCGGCGTCCTCGGTGCGTTCCATCGACAACTTTTCGGGGTGGTACGAGAAGCCTTCACCGCGCGTGTCGACGATCGTGTAGTCGTCACCACGGCGAAGTCGCAGCGTGACCGAGCCGTTGATGGCCGACGCCACCCACTTCGTGAGCGACTCGCGCAACATAAGTGTCTGCGGGTCCAGCCAGCGGCCTTCGTACAACAGGCGACCCATGCGGCGACCCTCGTTGTGATAGGCCGCGAGCGTGTCCTCGTTGTGAACTGCAGTGAGAAGTCGTTCGTACGCGATGTGCAGCAACGCCATGCCCGGCGCTTCGTAAATTCCGCGGCTCTTCGCCTCGATGATGCGGTTCTCAATCTGGTCCGACATCCCGAGCCCGTGACGGCCACCGATACGGTTCGCCTCGTCGACAAGTGCAACGGCGTCGGTATAGTCCTTGCCGTTGATGGAGACGGGACGACCCTGGCGGAACGTGATCGTCACGTCCTCCTGCTCGATTGCCACCGACGAATCCCAGAACTTGACGCCCATGATGGGCTCGACGATTTCGTACGACTGGTCGAGGTGTTCGAGAAGCTTCGCTTCGTGCGTCGCGCCGAGCATGTTCGCGTCCGTTGAATACGCCTTCTCGACCGATGCGCGGTAAGGCAGTTCGCGGGCGAGAAGCCACTCGGACATCTCGTGGCGACCGCCGAGTTCGCTGACGAAGTCCTCGTCCAACCAGGGCTTGTAGATGCGCAGGTTCGGGTTTGCTAGCAGTCCGTAGCGGTAGAAGCGTTCGATGTCGTTGCCTTTGTAGGTGCTGCCGTCGCCCCAGATTTCAACGCCGTCCTCGTGCATCGCGCGAACGAGCAGGGTGCCGGTAACGACTCGGCCCAGGGGAGTGGTGTTGAAGTACACCTTTCCGCCGGTGCGGATGTGGAACGCACCGCACGCGATTGCCGCAAGGCCCTCTTCAACCAGCGACTGGCGGCAATCGACGAGTCGACCGGCTTCCGCGCCGTACGTCGACGCGCGCTCGGGGATCGACTCAATGTCGGTCTCGTCGGGCTGACCGAGGTGAGCGGTGTACGTGTACGGAACAGCACCCTTTTCACGCATCCAGGCGACGGCAACGGACGTGTCGAGGCCGCCAGAGAACGCGATGCCGACCTTTTCGCCGACGGGAAGAGATGCGAGAACCTTTGTCATAGCATCCAGCCTAGATGGGGTAGAGCAATCTAATTCGCTAGACTAGGGAACACCAAACACCCTTCAGGAAAGGTTTTGCAAAATCATGCGCAAATTGCTCAAGGCGCTCGTTGCACTCGTTGCAGCGTCGACCGTCGCTCTCGCACCTGTCGCCGCCCACGCGGTAACGCCCGGTGTCGGCGACAAGACCAACGCCGTCCGTTACGGCAACGACGGCCCCCTCGGCCAGATCGCGCCGAACCTTGCGTTCGACGACGACACCTCGGAAACGGTCGAATCGCCGTTCCTCCTCAACTTTTTCGGCACCACCTACACGCACATCTGTGTGTCGAACAACGGTGGCGTCTTCCCGACGAACGACTCTGCAGCCGAATGTGGTGACTACGACCAGGACGTAGCATCGCTCGCCGGTTCGGCGGAAGCCCCGATGGTTGCGGTTCTCGCGAGCGACACCGACACCAGCAAATGCGACTCCACGCGTGCGGCACCGACGTTCAACGACAACGAGACCCCGTCGGACGACACTGACGACTTCTGGGAACAGAACCTCATCGACGACGGTTGGGCACTTCCGTGTTCGGTTTACATCGGTGAAACCACGGTTGACGGCAAGGACGCAATCGTTGTCACCTGGTACCGCGTTTCGCAGTACGAAAACGAGAACAACCCCGCCTTGTTCAACACCTACCAGTTGTTGCTGATCAAGCGAGCTACCGGTGACAACACCGTCGGTTGGGACTTCGACTTCGAGTTCAACTATGCAACTCTGATGGACGACGAAGACGGTTACGCGGTCAACGACCAGGGCGTTTATGAAGATTCAGAATGCGACGCATACGACGCGACGTGGGACTTCATGGACGATAGCAACGACTACGATGACGTGCAGCTGACCAGCACCAAGAAGACCGTTGATTACCCTCTCTGCCGTTGGGGAATCGGTGTCGGAAACTACACCGTTGATGACGGCGGAACCGTTGGCTACGAATTCTTCGAGCAGTACTCGATCTCGCAGCTCATCGACTCCGGAAACGTTGCAATGATCAAGCACTCGCTCGGCTCGGACGTTCTCGGACGCTACCGCTGTGCGAGTTCTCGGACGCTACCGCTGTGCGATGGTCAACGGTGAAGCCACTGGCTGTGACTTCTCCGCGGAACTGGCAGACACAGGCGCCGACGTCAACGGCTTCGGCATTGCCGGTGTCGCGCTCCTCGCCGCCGGTGCAGTTGCTGTCGCAGCTCGCCGCCGCAAGGCCTAGTCCTTACACAACGTTGAACCCCGTCACTTCGGTGGCGGGGTTCAACGTTTTTGTGGTCGCACTCCACTAATATTTCTATGACCACCTTCGAAAGGGTAAACGTGAAAAAAGCAGTAACACTCATCAGCGGAGTCGCGGTTTCGTCCGTGCTTCTCGGACTTGCGGTCGTACCCGCAAGCGCAACCGCATCAACCAACAACGATGCAGACCTCTCAAATGGTTCTGCGTTCATTCGTAACTCGTGGGTCCAGGGTGGACTCAAGGCAAACGGTTCCTTCGGGACGGAAGAAGCAGTTCCCGCCAACTATGACTCGCTCTTCGCAAGTCAGAGTGGTGGCCTCGGGCTCATTGACGACTCGGGCGAAGACGGCTTCACTACCGACGATAACGGTGACTTCTTCATGCCCGGAGACCCTTACGAAGCGTGGGGAATCAAGGTAGATGGTAATCCCGCCGCACAGAACTCCAACGGAAGTGATGACATTGAAGGTTCGTGGACCGCGTCGGAGACCACCGGTGACGCTTCGGTCACCTGGGAGTCGACCAGCACGTGGGACAACATCGACATCACCCAGGTTGTGTCGGCACCCGCCGCAGGCGACCACCTGTTGCACGTCACGGTAACGTTGCACAACACAGATTCAGCCGCTCACACCGTGTTCTACACGCGTCAGGTTGACCCCGACAACAACGTTGATTCTGAAGGCGATTACTCGACGTTCAACCGTGTCATGGC
>JBEGTE010000145.1:0-2905 GCA_041179605.1 Actinomycetota bacterium
ATCGTTGCGACATTCGCGATGTTCACGGTTCAAGGAAAGCCGGACTTCTTCACCTACGGAATCGTGCTCATCACCATTGCAACGGTTTTTTACGAAATGGCGAACGTCAACTACAACGCGATGCTGTTGCAGATCACGAACAAATCGAACATCGGTCGAATCTCCGGCTTCGGTTGGGGTATGGGATACGTCGGCGGAATCGTCGTTCTTGTCATCGCTCTCGCCGGGTTCATCCTCGGTGACTGGTTCGGAATCGGCACCGACAACGGCATCAACATTCGAGTTCTCGCCATCGTTGCCGGAGTGTGGACGCTCGTGTTCTCGGTTCCGATCATGCTGGCGATTCCGGAGAACACCGCGGTCGATCCTGACGCGGGAAGCGGCATTTTCGACTCGTACCGCAAGGTGTTCCGTAAAATCAACGACCTCCGCGTCAACTCGCGCGAGACGTTCTATTTCCTCATCTCCAGCGCCGTCTTCCGAGACGGCCTCGCCGGAGTCTTCACCTTCGGTGGAATCCTTGCGGGCAAAGTGTTCGGTCTTTCCGACACTGAAGTCATCATCTTCGCTATCGCTGGAAACCTCGTCGCCGGCATCGGCGTGTTTGTCGGTGGAGTCCTCGACGACAAGTTCTCGTCCAAGGCCGTCATCACGTGGTCGCTGTCCGGACTTGTGCTCACCGGTTCAGCTCTTTTCTTGCTTCATGACGGTGGTCCGAGCGTGTTCTGGGTCGGCGGCCTACTTCTCACCTTGTTCGTCGGGCCAGCTCAGGCGTCCGGGCGTTCGCTCATCGGACACCTCGCGCCCGTTGGAGGTGAAGGCGAGCTCTACGGTCTCTACGCAACGACAGGTCGCGCAATTTCATTCCTCACGCCGATGTTCTTCGCACTGTTCATCTCGATGGGTGGCGCGGACTACTGGGGCATCCTCGGTATCGTGCTCGTGCTCGGCGCGGGCCTGTTGCTGCTTCTCCCGCTCCGCGCAAAGTCGATTCGATAAACTGAACCTCTCACAATCTCAAGGACCATGATGAAGAAATTTTTCCTCGTTGCACTCGCAACCGCAACCGTTCTTGCCACTGCGATGCCCGCAAACGCCGCCCTGACGACGGCACTCCCCGACGGAGAAGTGTTGTGGGTCATGCCCGTCGGGCACCCTGTTCCCGGTGAATTCCGCTCGCTCGATCCGGCCACCGGAGAGTTCAGTGATGTGTTCGTTGGAACGTCGACCGTTTCCTCTGACAGTTGGATTGTCGGTGCTGATTATGACCCCGCCACCGATTCTGTTTACTGGATCAAGGACTTCGGCGACCCCACAGAGTCGATTGTGCGTTACAACGTTTCCGACAATGTCGAGACAGTTTTCCAGGTAATCGATGCCACCGACTACGACATCCGTGGAATTGATGTGACGGACGGCGTGCTTCGCATTTCCGCTTACCTCATGAGCAACGGCAACGCAGCCGTTGCAACGGTGACACTGGACGACGCTGCAGAAACCGCAACGCTCGGAACTGTTCGCGACCTGGGAGGAAATGTCAACCAGGGTGCGATCGCTATTGACCCGACCACGGATGACCTCTACCTCATGACCTACGAATGTCAGGTTTACCGCGTCAACGGTGACGACACATTGACGTCGATTGATTTCCTCGATAACTACTTGACCGTCACCAGCGACTGCATCGCCCTTGATTTCGATTCCTCGGGACGCGCATGGGCAACGACGGGTGAAACCGGTCGCACGGCTTCGTTTGTCCCTGCCGACATTTCAGGCTCGATCGAGGCGAGCGAGTGGTCGCAACCGTCGTGGAGCATTTATGGTGAAGCGATTTTCATTAAGGGAGTCGCTGCGCCCGTCGACAACAACGCCCTGGCGTCAACCGGGTTCGATGCCTCGAGCCTCGCCCCGTTCGCGCTTGCCATTCTCGGCGCAGGAGCGATTGTCGTCGCGCGTCGCCGAAAGGCATAGTGATCTGAACGAAAACGCCCCGGGCCTGTTGCTCGGGGCGTTTTGTTTCGCTAAATCGCGCGGTCGGGCAACGGCCCTGCCGAGTGGTCGCCACGAAGTCGCTTGAGCAGGACCTCGGCAGAGATCATGCACATCGGAAGCCCGATGCCGGGGACAGTTCCGGAACCGACGTAGTAAAGGCCTTCGACCCTCTTCGACTTGTTCGTCGCACGGAACAACGCACTCTGCGTGAGCGTATGTGCGGGACCGAGCGAGTTGCCCTTCCACGCACCCAGATCGTTCGCGAAGTCGGCGGGCCCGACCGTGCGACGCACAACTATACGATCACGGAAGTCGGGAATGTTCGCCCAGCGTGCGATGGCGTCGATGGTTCGATCGGCGACCTCTTCGATTGCGGTGTCACCATTCCCGTTGAGTCCGCCCTTTCCGAGCGACACGTCGGCCGGACACGGCACGAGAACAAACACGTTGGAATCACCAGTGGGTGCGACGGTCGCGTCCGACTTCGACGGAGTGCAGACGTAGAACGACGCGGGGTTCGGCATGGTCGGGTTGTCGGTGAAGATCTGACTGAAGTTTGAATCCCAGTCCTCGGTGAAGAACAGACTGTGGTGCAACAGATTCGGCAGGTCCCCCTTGACGCCCAGGTACAGCAGGATTGCGCCAGGGCTTGGCTTTTTGTTCGCCCACCACGACTCGGGAAATGTCTGCTTGTCGGCAGGCAACATCGTCGTTTCGGTGTGGTGAAGGTCAGCTCCCGACACAACGATGTCGGCGTCGAGAACGTGCTCGGTTCCGTCCTTGTCCGTGTACGTCACCCCAGTTGCATTGCCGTTCGAATCGACATTGATTGTCGTCACGCGGGCGTTGGTTCGAACCTCGACGCCGGCGGCAACCGAGAGGTCACGAATCGAGTCCATCACGCGGGTGAATC
>JBEGTE010000146.1:0-2841 GCA_041179605.1 Actinomycetota bacterium
CAGGTCGACGACGTGCTCGAGAGCATTCGCGAACGCGTCGCCAAGGACGAACGAGTCCTCATCACGACGTTGACGAAGAAGATGGCCGAGGACCTCACCGATTATCTGCGGGGTATGGGCGTCAAGGTCGAATACCTGCACTCGGACGTCGACACTCTGCGCCGAGTCGAGTTGCTGTCTGAGTTGCGCGCCGGACGTTTCGACGTGCTCGTCGGCATCAACCTACTTCGTGAGGGACTCGACCTTCCCGAGGTGTCGCTCGTCGCGGTGTTCGACGCCGACAAACAGGGCTTCCTGCGCAGCGCGACCTCTCTGATCCAGACCATCGGTCGTGCGGCCCGAAACGTCTCCGGCGAGGTGCATCTCTACGCGGATTCCATCACCGACGCCATGAAGCAAGCGATGGATGAGACGGACCGTCGCCGCGCCAAGCAGGTCGCGTACAACACCGAACACGGAATCGACCCTCAGCCACTGCGGAAGCGCATCGCCGACATTACAGAGACGCTCGCGCGCGAGATTGCCGATGTCGAATTCATGGGCGAACGCAGTGACGATCTTGAACTGACTATCGACCGATTGACCGAGCAGATGGTGGCCGCGGCAACGGAACTCAAGTTCGAACTGGCCGCACGCCTGCGCGACGAGATTCACGACCTCAAGAAGTCGCTTCGGCAAGCCCGCGAACTGGGCTGACCGTAGGATTGACGGGTGCCCATCACTCCCGTCTCCGGTAAGAACGTCATCAGCATCAAGGGCGCCCGCGTTCACAACCTCAAGAACGTCGACCTCGATATCCCGCGTGACTCGCTCGTCGTTTTCACCGGACTGAGCGGCTCGGGAAAGTCGTCTCTCGCGTTCGACACCCTTTTCGCCGAGGGCCAGCGCCGGTACATCGAGTCGCTCTCCTCTTACGCCCGCCAGTTTCTGGGCCAGGTTGACCGCCCCGATGTCGACTTCATCGACGGCCTTTCGCCAGCGGTTTCCATCGACCAAAAGTCGACGAACCGCAACCCGCGTTCGACCGTGGGCACGATCACCGAGATCTACGACTACATGCGACTTCTGTGGGCGAGAATCGGTGTTCCGCACTGCCCAGAGTGTGGTGAAACAATTCAACGGCAGTCCGCTCAACACATCACCGATCAGCTCACAGAGCTACCCAAGGACACCCGCTTCCAGTTGCTCGCGCCGATCGTGACCGGACGCAAGGGCGAGTTCGTCGACGTGTTCGCCGACCTGCTCGGTCAGGGTTTCGCTCGCGCGATCGTGGACGGCGAGATGATTCAGCTCACCGAGCCGCCGACCCTCAAGAAGCAGAACAAACACGACATCTCCGTCGTGGTCGACCGACTCGTTGCCGGTGGTGACACCGCTCGACTGTCCGACTCGGTGGAGACATCGCTGAAGCTCGGAGGCGGGACTCTGGTTGTCGACTTCGTCGACTCGGGGGATTCGCGTACGTACTCCGAAAACCTGTCCTGCCCCAACCAGCACGCTCTGACTCTCACCGAGATCGAGCCCCGCACCTTCTCGTTCAACGCTCCGTTCGGCGCCTGCTCCGTCTGTCACGGACTCGGCACACAGTCGATGGCCGACATCGACCTCGTCCTCGACGACCCCGAACTGTCGATCCGCGGGGGAGTCATCCTGCCCTGGAAACCGGGCGGCAAGGAACTGATTTACCCATACTTCGAACGACTTGCCGAAGGCCTCGCGTCCGAGATGGACTTCAGCCTCGACACCCCGTGGAAAGACCTGCCGGAGGAGGCGCAGAACGCGATCCTGTACGGCAACAACCACGAAATCGTCATCCGCTGGCGCAACCGTTACGGCCGCAAGGTGTCGATGTCGCGCGGTTTCGAGGGCGTGCTCACCTACGTCGAACGCAAATACAACGAGACGGAAAGCGACCAGCAGAAGGAGCGTTACGCGTCCTTCCACCGCATTGTCGCGTGTGAGGCATGCAACGGTCAGCGACTGTCGCCCGCAGTTCTCGCGGTCACCGTCGACGGCAAGTCGATCTCGGAGGCAACCGAACAGTCGCTCGAGAAGGCGCACGAGTTCATGACGAACCTCACGCTGTCCGACCGCGACGCACACGTCGCCGCTGCTGTTTTGCGCGAGATTGTCGCGCGACTCGAGTTCCTGTTGCACGTCGGCCTCGGTTACCTGACGATGTCCCGCGCGGCGGGCACCCTGTCGGGTGGGGAAGCCCAGCGCATCCGTCTGGCGACACAAATTGGCGCGGGTCTGACTGGCGTGCTCTACGTCCTTGACGAGCCGTCTATCGGTCTACACCAGCGCGATAACCGCAGACTCATCGAGACGCTCGAACGCCTTCGTGACATCGGGAACACGCTCGTCGTTGTCGAACACGACGAAGACACGATTCTCGCGGCTGACTGGATCGTCGACATTGGACCAGGAGCGGGTGAACACGGCGGTGAGGTCGTCCACTCAGGTTCAGTGAAGTCGCTGCTGACCGAAAAGCGATCGCACACCGCCGCGTACGTTTCCGGGCGCGAAAAGGTGTCCGACCGCACCGAACGCCGAGCGTGGGACGAGAACCGTGTCGTGACCGTTCACGGCGCTGTCGCGAACAACCTTCACGGAGTCGACGCAACCTTCCCACTCGGTGTTTTCGTCGCAGTGACGGGCGTTTCCGGCTCGGGCAAGAGCACGCTCGTCAATGACATCCTCTACAAAGTCATGGCTAACCGACTCAACGGTGCCAAACAAACTCCCGGTCGACACAAGTCGGTGTCGGGACTCGACCATCTCGACAAGGTCATTCACGTTGATCAGGCGCCGATTGGACGCACGCCACGCTCGAACCCA
>JBEGTE010000147.1:0-2969 GCA_041179605.1 Actinomycetota bacterium
ACATCCCTCTCTTCGGGTAGCCGAGTGGAATTGTGGTTCGTCGGTAATGGCGCGTTACCCGCCGTGCTCGTGGCGAGTGATGCTGTTGTCGTCGCCACTCGGCGCGGCAACTTCGGCGAGGGGGATGTTGTCGACATCTCAATTGCTGACCGAGATCAGAACCGTGTGCTCGGGGCGCTCGGTGCCGACGGCATGTTCGTCTTCACTCTCGGCACACCACCGCGGTGAGAGTCGGACTTCTCGGCCCCGCGGGCTGGTCAGACAGGCTCGATGAGTTCGCGTCCACTGTCGATGTCTTCTGGGGAACCGACGACCCTCTCCGAGCAGTCGACCACATGACCGCCCCTCCCCGGATCGATGCCCTCATCGTCCACGGATCTGCGGAGTTTGTGACGTCCAGTCTGATTGACAAGGCGACAACTCAGTCAATCCCTGTCTATGTTCTGGCGAAGGATGAGCCCGTCAACGCCTGGATTGATTTGGTGGAGAACGTGCGCCGCATTTCACAGATTTCTGACATCCCACAAAACGATTCGGAGAGTGTCTCGTCGGACGACGCGAGCAAACGCGCTGGGGTCCCCCGCGGAGCCGTCGTCGCAGTGTGGGGACCAGTCGGGTCGCCCGGCATCAGCACGGTGGCGATTTCCGTGGGTGCACTCGCCGCTCGTGAAGGTCGTTCGGTACTTCTCTGTGACGCAGATACTCGCGGTTCCTCGCTCGCTATCGGGTTGGCACTCGTGGACGATGTTCCGGGCTTCGCCGCAGCGTGCAGACTCGCCGGAAGAATGGAACTCAGCGAGGAGCACATACATCGATTGGCAATCCCCGTGAATGTCAATCGCGGGAAACTGTCGGTGCTAACGGGGCTGCCGCGTGCATCGCGGTGGGTTGAAATCGCACCGCCCAAATGTCGTGACGTCGTCGATTTTTGTCGGTCACTTTTCGACGTCGTCGTTATCGACGTGGGAACCGGGATTGACGAGAACGATTGGGTCGACGGCGCACCACAGCGTGACGGTGCTGCACGAGCACTGATAGCAAACGCGGACTGTCTCGTCGCGGTCGGAGCGAGCGACGCCGTGGGGATTGCTCGTCTAATCCGTGCGCTTGACGAGGTCACATCATTGAGCGAATCGCCGGTTGTGGTGCTCAACCGCACAACTCGTAGCAGTGCACGAGAAGCGAAAGAGGCGATCGAGCGGTTTACCACGCACGCCGTTTCTGCCACCATTGCCAAAGATAACCGAGGAGGGCTGGAGGACGCGGTGTCTCGGGCGCCGGGTTCTGCAAAGTCTGTCTGGGACATGGTGCGCGCGGTTATCGATGAGCCACGTCGGGAAATCGAAAGGTAACCTTGCTGTGTGCCCACATTGACCGCCATCGCCACCGAGCAAACCACGCTCGAGTCCGACGATATTGAGTGGCTGCGCGGGCTGGTTCGTGAAGGGCAGTTAGTCGCAGACCTGTCCATGTCGGACCTGGCGCTGTGGGTGCAAACGAAAGACGGCGGTTTTGTCTGCACCGCACTCTTTCGCCCCGGTAACTCGAACACCATCTTTTACCGCGACATCGTCGGGACACGACCGTCCGATTCCTGGTCGAACCTGTTGGCCGAATGTCTGCGTCGCGGCACCATCATCGAAGCTGACAAGCCCATCTGGATTGAAGAAACCGCGAACACCGTTCGCGCCATCCCGGTGCGCCGCAAGGGACGTGTCGACCCCATCGCCGTCCTCACTCGCCACTCGTTGCTGACAGACGTGTCCGCCAACCGCCAGGCGTTGACGTTCATCGAAACCGCCGAACAGATTTATTCGATGATCGCGGAGAGCGACTTCCCCGACGCGGCGCTCAAGGATGCACCGCGTATGGGTCTGCCGCGTGCCTCGGACGGGTTCATTCGGCTCGACCGCGATGGCGTTGTCACATATGCCAGCCCCAACGCGCTATCTGCATTCAACCGATTGGGGTATCCGTCGTCCATCGAAGGCATGCCCCTTGCCGACGCGGCCCGCCAGGTGTCGAGCGAAACGGACGGGTCCGCCGACGAGTCGCTGGCGATGATCATCTCGGGCAAGGTCCCGTGGCGCGCCGACTTCCGCGCTCAGAACCTCGTTCTCACGGTTCGTTCGATCCCGTTGACGCAGGGCGGCGAGCGAATCGGTTCGGTCGTTCTGATTCGTGACGTCACCGAAATTCGTCGCCAAGAGCGTGAGCTGGTCAGCAAGAACGCAACCATCCGCGAAATCCACCACCGAGTGAAGAACAACCTTCAGACCGTGGCGTCGCTGCTGCGCATTCAGGGTCGCCGTTCCAAATCGGACGAGGTCAAGGACGCCTTGTCACAAGCCATGCGTCGAGTCGAGGCGATCGCCGTCGTCCACGATGCCCTCGCGTCGGGGTTGGCACAGACCGTCAACTTCGACGAGGTTGCTGCGCGCGTTGCGCCCCTCGCCGCCGAGGTCGCCGGAACAGGCGGACCCGTGGTGCGACCGACTATCGAAGGCAAATTCGGGGAACTCCCGTCAGAATTCGCGACGCCGCTTGCGGTCGTGCTGACAGAACTCATCACCAATGCCGTCGAACACGGGCTGAAGGACACTAATGACGGTCAGGTGCGACTCATCGCGACACGTGGTGAATCGACCCTGCGCGTCGTCGTCGCCGATAACGGCCCGGGATTTGAGCCGGGAACCGTCGGTCAGGGATTGGGAACTCAGATTATTCGCACTCTCGTCGAAAACGAGTTGTCCGCCACCATCTCGTGGGCGCGCGGTGCGAACGGCGGCACGGAAGTCTCCATCGACATCCCGTTGCGATTCATCCAGGGTCCACGTCGGGCGTTTCGAGTAAATGCTTAGGAAGCGCGGCGGGCGCGAGCAGCACGACGCTTGAGTGCGCGACGCTCGTCCTCGCTGAGTCCACCCCACACGCCCGAGTCCTGGTTGGTCTCGAGTGCGTACTGGAGG
>JBEGTE010000148.1:0-2839 GCA_041179605.1 Actinomycetota bacterium
CGGTAATCGGAATGCGAAGATCGTCACGGAACGACTTGAGGACGTCCAGTGACAATTTCTTCATCTGGTGGACCGCGTTGCGACCCTCGAACGTCTTGCCCAGTCCGTAGCCCTTGACCGTCTTCGCGAGGATGACCGTTGGTTGGCCCTTGTGCGCCATCGCCTCCGAATACGCCGCGTACAACTTGCGGTAGTCGTGTCCACCGCGCTTAAGCTGCCAAATCTTGTCATCCGACCAGTCGGCGACCATTGCAGCGGTGCGCGGGTCACGACCGAAGAAGTTTTCACGGATGTACGCGCCCGACTCGGCCTTGAACGTCTGGAAGTCGCCGTCCGGCGTCGAGTTCATCAGGTCGCGTAGCGCGCCATCGGTGTCGCGGTCGAGGAGTTCATCCCATTCGCGACCCCACACAACCTTGATGACGTTCCAGCCGGCACCGCGGAAGAACGACTCGAGTTCCTGAATGATTTTGCCGTTACCGCGAACCGGTCCGTCGAGTCGCTGCAGGTTGCAGTTGACGACGAACGTCAGGTTGTCGAGCTTGTCGTTCGCGGCGAGCTGAAGAGCGCCACGCGATTCGACCTCGTCCATTTCACCGTCACCGAGGAACGCCCACACGTGCTGATCCGACGCGTCCTTGATGCCGCGGTTAGTGATGTATTTGTTGAACTGCGCTTGGTAAATGGCGTTGATCGGTCCGAGACCCATCGACACCGTCGGAAACTGCCAGAAGTTCGGCATCAAACGCGGGTGCGGGTACGACGACAAACCACCGGCGAAGTGCGACTTCTCCTGACGGAAACCGTCCAGCTGATCCTCGGTCAGTCGACCCTCGAGGAACGCGCGAGCGTACATACCGGGAGCGGCGTGGCCCTGATAGAAAATCTGGTCGCCACCACTCGGGTGCTCGGGACCACGGAAGAAGTGGTTGTGGCCGACTTCGTACAGCGACGCACTCGACGCATACGAACCGATGTGACCACCAACACCAATACCGGGAGCCTGCGCGCGGTGAACCATGACCGCCGCATTCCAGCGAATCCACGAACGGTACTGACGCTCAAGATCCTCATCGCCGGGGAACACTGCTTCGTTCTCCGACGCAATCGTGTTCAAATAATCCGTCGTCGGCACCATCGGGACACCGAGGTGCAACTCCTTCGAACGCTTCAGCAGCGACAACATGAGGTCGCGGCCACGACCGTGACCCTGTGCCTCAACCACCGCATCCAGAGACTCACGCCACTCGGCGGTCTCCTCAGGGTTCGAATCAACATCGGAAAACGAATACGGGTCTTGATCGTTAACGGCCATTCAGGTGCTCTTCCAATCAGTGGTGGCGAGGAAGTGTGACGGTCCGGGTGTGGAGTGTCACCGTCTTATCCTAGGGCGCGAACGAGCAACCCCATCAGTCTTGTACGATGTAACACGCAAGGGCCTGTAGCTCAGTTGGTTAGAGCGCCACGCTTACACCGTGGATGTCGGGAGTTCGAGTCTCTCCGGGCTCACTCGAATAGAGAAGTGTCTCTAGCGCAGTGAATAAGACGGAAGAGCCCACCCATTTTCCGTGAGAACCCACTGGGTTCTCACGCGCACGGGCCCACTCCGTGGGGGTTAGCCTTCGGGTCCCGCAGTGCTGCTTAGCGGTTCGTGTCACAACTCGATGACGTGCACGAGGGTGTCGATGAAGTTTTCGAACGACGTTGCGTTCTTCACCACTTCGTTCATGCGTGTGCGGTCCGCGAACACGTCGACGATCTGTTCGAACACGGACTGGAATTCGTCACGACCGCTCGCCGCGAACGCGATGAACGCGACGACTGACACCTTGTGCTCACCCCAGTCGGACGAGTTCTCGTTCACCGCGATGGCGATTGTCGGTCGGTCGGCTGTCATCGACATTGCGTGGGGGACGGCAAGTCCGTCGACGAAGACGGTAGATGACATTCGTTCGCGCTCAATTGCGGATTCTATGTACGACTCGTCGATGATGCCCAGCGAGATGAGTGACGCGCCGAGCCCGCGAATCATGTCCTCTGGGCTGTCGAATCGGACGTTGCGGAAGAACGTCTCGGGCTGGAAGTACTTGAGGAGCTGTTCACGGATTGCGCTACGGCGCCGGATTCGACGTGCACGCGTCGCCGCCTTGCGGACGGTGTCCACATCGTTCTCCGTCAGGAACGGTTGCACCTGGACAATCGAGTCCGACTCGAACGGCAACGGAATTGTCGTGATGACGATCTCCGTGTGAATATCTGTCGGGCGCACGTCCGTGCGAGTGATGACCGAGTCAATCGAGACTTCGGAACCCAACATCTTCTCGACGGATTCACGCATCACAATGTGAACGTCGTAATACGACGGGCTGACGATTGTCGCCGAAACGCGATTCTTGGCCTGTGCCTGACGTTCGAGGTGGCTACCGATATGAAGCGCGATGTATGAAATTTCATCCTCGTCGATGACGATGTCGCGTTCGCGCTGGATGGTGGAAGCAATAAACACGGCAATGTCCCAGACGAGCGGATAGGACGCCTTTATCGATTTCTGAAGTGGATTGCGTGAGGGGGAGTCGTACTTGGCGCGGGTCACGAGGTGTCCGACGTGCAGCGCCAGTCGATCGATGAGGTCGTCATTGCGCAACTCAATCAGGTACTCGTCGTGCACCAACTCGAGCGCCTTTGCCGTCGTTGCGCGGTCCGCTGGGTCGGCGCGGGCGGAATCCGATTCGGCTCCCGGCGTGATGATTCGCGTCACGAGTTGGCGTGACAGATACCATTCCTCACGTGCACCGAGTTCGACATCGAAGTGTCGCTTGACCAGGTCGCGAAGGATCCC
>JBEGTE010000149.1:0-2825 GCA_041179605.1 Actinomycetota bacterium
GCTCGAACACTTCACTCACAGACGTCGGGCTGCGCCCCTGGCAAGCCACACAGTCCGAACGACGTCGGGCTGCGTCGCCTCGGCTCGAAATCGCAGCCAGAAAACGCTTCGCGTTTTTCTCGCGATTTCTCGAACCTTGGCTCCACCTGCCCGCCGCGAGTAATAAAAAAGATCGACACGAAGTCGATCTTTTTTATTACGTCGGGCTGACAGGATTTGAACCTGCGACCCCTTGACCCCCAGTCAAGTGCGCTACCAAGCTGCGCCACAGCCCGCTGTCGCGAACGACAACTCAAACAGCCTACCAAACGGAAAACCGTCTAGACGTCGAGCAGTTCCTTCACCGCGGCCTCGAACACCTCGTGGTGCTTCTCAACATCTGCGATCGTCGTGGTCGGGCACATCAACGCCATGTTGTGGAACGGCGTCAACATGATCCCGCGATTCGCGAGATACAGGTGCAGGAAATCCTCGAGGTCACCGTCGGCGGCCGCGTTCGCCTCGCCACCGTTGCGCGGATACGGCTTCGCGAAACGGTACTCACAGCGAGCCCCCAACTGGTTGATCGACCACGGTAGGTCGTATCGGTCAAAGATTTCGTTCATTCCCGCGGTGAACACGTCGCACGTCGAAATCATGTGCGAGAAGGCCTTCTCGGTGAGGACGTGCTCGAGAGTCGCGCGCATCGCCGCGACCGACAACGGGTTTCCTGCGAGGGTGCCGCCGACACCACCCATGTCGACGAGGTCGAGGTCGTCGCGGGCGAGCGCCTTCTCGGCAAACTCGGCGGACAATCCGTAAGCACCGGTCGGGATTCCCCCGCCGATGGCCTTCCCGATGACGAGGATGTCGGGTTCAAGTCCATATTCCTTCGTCATTCCGCCAGGACCGGCGCTGAAGGTGTGCGTTTCATCGATGATGAGCAGTGTGCCGTACTTTCGCGTGAGTGCGCGAACGCCGTCGTGGTAACCGGGGTCGGGCAGAACGATTCCGATGTTGGTCAATGCCGGCTCGATGAGGACCGCTGCGACGTCACCGTTTGCAAGTTCACGCTCCAACGTCTCGAGGTCGTTGAATTCAGCAACACGACTGGTTTCGAGCACGTCGACTGGCTCGCCGACGTTTCCCGGACGGCTCATCGGCTGCCCGTTGGGGCCAACGACAATCAGCGACTCGTCCACCGAGCCGTGGTAGCAATACGAGTGGAACAGAATCTTGGGGCGACCGGTGAGGGCACGAACCAAACGGATGACCCAACGATTTGCGTCCGTCGCGGTGAGCGAGAAACTCCAACGGTCCATGCCGAAACGACGCGTCAGCTCTGCGCCAACCCATTCGGCGTCCTCGGTCGGCAACATCGTCGTCAGTCCGCCCTGTTCGCCGATTCGACGCTGCACAGCGGCGACAACCTCGGGCGCAGAGTGGCCCGCCATCGAACCAGTGTCCCCCAGCGCGAAGTCGATGTACTCGTGTCCGTCGATGTCACGGACACGGTTCCCCTTCGCGGACTCGAAGTAGATCGGGAACGACCCCGCCTTCTTGTTCATCCACGTCATCGGCACTCGACCAAAGAGGTGATCGGCCGCGGCGTATGCCGCCTTCGACTTCGGGTGTGTGGCCTCAAACTCGGCTCGTTCACGGTCGAACAGTTCGGCGAGGCGTTGACGGTCAATCTCTGTCACGGGGCACATCCTTGTGTGAAGCGGTGTTACTGGGTTCAGACTAGCCGAGATGCGCCGCGAGCAGGTCACGCAAGTGCGGCCAGTTCTGACCGAACCGCGGGTGCAACTCCAGTTCCTCAACCTCGGCACGCTTCACCCACTGAAGGTCGATACTCTCCTGGTCGTTTTCGACAGGCTCGAAATGTTCCCGCGTCCGCGCGATAACGGTCGTGTACGACCAGAATCCGAGGTCGATGATGAACTCGTCGATTGCCTCGAGCAGGTCTTCCGGAACCCCCGCTTCTTCGTGGGCCTCGCGCAACGCGCCGTCACGGGCCGACTCGCCCTTGCGAATTGCGCCGCCGGGAATCCCCCAGGTTCCGCCGTGGTGCGACCACTCGGCGCGGAGTTGAAGGAGAACCGTGTCGTCCTCGCGATTCCAGACGAGCACGCCGGCTGCACCGAACGCGCCCCACACCTTTTCGCCGTTCGGCCCATAAACCCACTGGTCACCGGGATCGCGCAGGTGCGGCGGGGGCAGGTAGTTCACGGTTACTTCTTCGGTCCGCGGCGTTCGCGCACGCGCATCTGAATCTCGATCGGCGACCCTTCAAATCCCCATACCTCGCGCAGTCGACGAGTGATGAATCGACGGTATTGCGGATCAAGGAACTGTGTGGTGAAGACGACAAATGTCGGCGGACGGGTGGTCGCCTGCGTTCCAAACAGGATTCGAGGCTGGCGTCCGCCACGAACAGGGTGCGGGTGTGCTGCGGCGAGTTCCGCCAGGAAGGCGTTGAACTTTCCCGTCGGGACGCGGGTGTCCCACGACTCGAGAGCAAGCTCTAGTGCGGGAACAAGCTTCTCGAGGTGTCGCCCCGTTCGAGCCGAGATGTTGACTCGCGGCGCCCATGCAACGTGCGCGAGGTCCTGTTCAATTTCGCGCTCCAGGTAACGGCGACGGTCATCGTCGAGCAGATCCCACTTGTTGAAGGCGAGGACGAGAGCGCGTCCGGATTCGAGAGCCATGTCGACGATACGGATGTCCTGCTCGCTGATGGGCTGGGTCACATCGAGCACGACGACCGCGACTTCAGCTTTTTCCAACGCCGCCGCGGTACGAAGCGATGCATAGAAGTCGGCACCCTGTGCCATGTGCTGGCG
>JBEGTE010000150.1:0-2806 GCA_041179605.1 Actinomycetota bacterium
TGGCCGTCGATGCTTCGCGGCATCTGGAAAGACCCCGAGCGCTTCAAGGAAACCTACTGGTCGACCTTCCCGGGCAAGTACTTCGCGGGAGACGGCGCGCACCTCGACGAGGACAAGGACGTGTGGCTGCTCGGCCGCGTGGACGACGTGATGAACGTGTCGGGTCACCGACTGTCGACGATGGAAATCGAGTCAGCTCTCGTGTCGAACAAGGCCGTCGCCGAAGCGGCCGTTGTCGGCGCGAAGGACGAAACCACGGGTCAGGCCGTGGTCGCGTTTGTCGTGTTGAAGAAGCGCGCGAAGGACATCGTCAGCCACGAGGATGAGATCAAGGACCTCAAGGCCCACGTCTCAAAGGAAATCGGCGCCATCGCCCGTCCACGCGACATCTATCTGGTCGAAGACCTTCCTAAGACGCGCTCCGGCAAGATCATGCGCCGACTTCTCCGTGACATCGCCGAAGGCCGCGAGATCGGCGACACGACGACGCTGATGGACACGTCCGTCATTCGAGTCATCGACGGTCAAGTCAACTAGTCGCACAACGGAAAGGGGGCCGGGCTTTCGCCCGACCCCCTTTCTGTGTGACCTGCCTAGTGGTCGTTTGCCTTCTCGGCGCCGTGACCGGTGTACGCACGAACGTACATCTCGGACGCCTTGGCGGCGTTTTCACTCTTGTTGCTGAGGACCGAACCCAACCAGCCAAGGAAGAATCCGAGCGGGATGGACACAATTCCGGGGTTGTTGAGCGGGAACCACGCGAAGTTGACGGCTTCACCGAGCATCGACTTCTCGGTGCCCGACACAACGGGCGAGAAGACGATGAGGAGAACCGTCGACACGAGTCCACCGACCATCGACCACACGGCACCTTGAGTGTTGAAACGGTGCCAGTACAGCGAGTAGATGATCGTCGGAAGGTTCGCCGCGGCGGCAACAGCAAACGCGAGCGCAACGAGGAACGCAATGTTCTGGCCGTTGGCCGCGATGCCACCCAGGATCGCCACGATGCCGATGACGACGACCGTGATGCGCGCAACGCGAACTTCACGTTCCGGAGTCGCCTCGCCCTTCTTGATGACGCTCGCGTAGATGTCGTGTGCGAACGACGTCGCTGCGGTAATCGTCAGTCCAGCAACTACAGCAAGAATCGTTGCGAATGCCACTGCCGAGATGATTCCCAACAAGTAGGGTCCACCCAATTCGAGCGCCAGAAGCGGCGCCGCCGAGTTTTCTTTGCCCGGCATCGCCATGATCGTCTCAGGGCCAACGAGTGCGCCAGCACCGTATCCGAGGACGAGGGTGAAGATGTAGAAGATGCCGATGAGCCAGATTGCCCAGACGACACTTCGACGGGCTTCACGCGACGTCGGAACGGTGTAGAAACGCATCAACACGTGAGGCAGTCCGGCGGTTCCGAGGACGAGTGCCAAAGCCAGCGAAATGAAGTCGATGGGGTTGGTGTACTTGAGGCCGGGACCGAGGATTGCGTTCGCGGGGTCGGTGACGGAGTTGGCGACCGCCGAATTGAGCAGGGCCGAGACGTCGAAGCCGTTGAGCGCAAGCACCCACACGGTCATGATGAAGGCGCCACCGATGAGCAGGACCGCCTTGACGATCTGAACCCACGTGGTTCCCTTCATGCCGCCGATGAGGACATACGCGATCATGAGCACGCCGACGATGGCGATGACGAGTCCCTGCATGTTCTTGTCGGTGATTCCGAGGAGAAGTGCGACAAGTCCACCGGCTCCAGCCATCTGCGCAAGCAGATAGAAGAACGACACCGAGAGGGTGTTGACGGCAGCGGCCATGCGAACCGGGCGTTGCTTGAGTCGGAACGCGAGAACGTCCGCCATCGTGAACTTGCCCGTGTTGCGCATCAACTCGGCAACAAGCAAGAGCGCGACGAGCCACGCGACGAGGAATCCAATCGAATAAAGGAACCCGTCGTAACCGTAAACAGCGATGGCTCCCGCGATTCCGAGGAACGAGGCCGCCGAAAGGTAGTCTCCCGCGATGGCGAAACCATTCTGAGGACCGGTGAACGAGCGACCAGCTGCATAGAAGTCGGCGGCCGACTTGTTGTTGCGGCTGGCGCGGATGACGATCGTCAGGGTCGCAACAACAAAGATCAAGAAGATCGAGATGTTGAGGACCGGGTCGAGATCGATAGTAGGCGCGGGGGCCGTCGCATCGGCGGCGCTAATGAGGGCACGCATCAGTGCTTGTCTCCCTTCTCAATCTTGGAGTAGATCTTTTCGGCGAGCGGGTCGTGGACCTTGTTTGCGTGGTTGACGTACCACGCGGTCACGACGAACGTGGTGACGAACTGTCCCAGTCCGAGAACCAGCCCGATGTTTACCGCTCCGAAAACGGGGGTCGCCATGAACGCTGGTGCGTACGCCGCGAGGAGTACGTAACCGAAGTACCAGATGAGGAAGGCAGCGGAAAGCGGGAAGACGAAACTGCGGTGATTCTTGCGAAGTTTCGTGAAATCTTCCGACCGTTCCACCTCCTCCCAATCAACTGCGTTGGGGGTCGATGCCATGAGGCCTCCTTGACTCATGAAGGGGGAACGTCGGGTAAAACCAACTCGTGCACCGTTGCACGACAACGAACTTCGGTTGAGTCTGACACATTTTTGTGGTCGCCTCAAGCGTTTTCGCGGGCATTTTTATCGGACAAATTGCGTCACCATGGAGACGACGACAGGGATGACCGTCGTCGCGATAAACGCCGGGAAAAGGCACACCCCGACGGGACCGAGTAGGCGACCGGGGAGCAGCTCTAAGGCGTGTTCGAC
>JBEGTE010000151.1:0-3848 GCA_041179605.1 Actinomycetota bacterium
ACGAAGGGGTACATCGCACACCTCGTCGGCACCAAATATTCGGTCGTCCCCAGCCCAGCGTCGTTCAACAACCTGCTGGGACTCGCCCGTGCGGTCAACGACAAACTGACGCCCGGCACCGAGGTGTTCGTCGCGGAGATGGGTGTCTATGGCGAAGGTGAAATTCGCGAACTGTCCACGTCCTTCCCGCCGGACATAGCCGCCATCACGGTGATTGGTGAGGCGCACCTCGAGCGTATGAAGGACCGCGCAACGATTCTTCGCGCCAAGAGCGAGATTGTCGAGAACGCCACAACCGTTGTGTTGCCGATTGATGACCCTGACCTGGCGGCGCTCGCCGACCGCTGTGCGGCCGAGGGCAAGCGAGTAGTCCACGTTTCCGCCACAGGCTTGCAGGCCGATGTCACCGTTGACCCCGCCGCCTCCACGGCGACCATCGGTGGCGAGACCGTTCCCGTCACGATTTCCGGCGTCGGCCACGCCGTCAACGTTGCCGTCGCGCTGGGAATCGCGCATGCGCTCGATGTTCCGCTGTCAGTGATGGCACCCAAGCTGTCGTCGCTGCCGACGTCGGCTCACCGCGCCGAACCGCAGGTCGCCCCTAGCGGAGCCATCATCATCGATGACTCGTACAACGCAAACCCGACGGGCGCAGCGCGCGCCGTCGAGGGCGGTGCCGCGATGGCGAAGGAACGCGGCGGCGCGTTCATCGTTGTCACGCCGGGAATGATTGAACTCGGTCCGGTTCAGGCCGAACGCAACCGCGCGTTCGCCGAACAGATTGAGAAGGTCGGCGGCGAGTTGTTCGTCGTCGGGTACACCAACCGTAAGGCTCTCACGTCGGGGCACTCGACGGCAAAGGTTTTCGCGAAACGCACCGACGCAATGAGCGAAGCGCTCCAGCGTGCGGGCGCGACGGGCGTTATTCTCGTAGAAAACGACCTGCCCGATCATTACGCGTAATTGACTGCTCCGGGGCGGGGGAGCGAGACGGGACCCCGATGAGCAACGCACCCTGGGCCGTGGTGTTTGGTGGGCCGAGCCCCGAACACGAGATCTCGATTCTCACGGGACTTCAGGCCGAGCGCGTCCTCACCGGTGCGGGCGATTCCGTCCACCCGATTTATTGGGCACCGTCGGGCGAGTGGTTCCTCGTTCCGAACGGAACCGAAGCCGCCGACTATCTCGAGGGCGCCCCGAAGGGGTCGAAGCCACTTGAGGTCCGTCTTTCGCCCGACCCCGGTTTCGCCGCAAAGAAGTCGTTCGGCTCGGGTGTCCTCGACATCGACGCCGCACTTCTCTGTTTCCATGGTGGAACGGGTGAGGGCGGTGGCGCCGCCGCAATTTTCGACGCGATGGGTGTTCCCGCGACGGGGTCGACACTGTTCGCCGGTGCCGTCGGAATGGACAAGCTGGCGTTCGGTGGCTTGATGGAAGCCGCCGGAATCCCGACCCTTCCTCGTCGCGCGGTGTCGACAACGGCCGAGCCGGGATTTGCCGGCCCGTACATCGTCAAGCCGCGTTTCGGTGGTTCGTCCATCGGAATCGAGATTGCGGACGACCTTGCGACCGCTCGCGCCCTCGCGCAGAGCTCGCCGCACCTCAAGAACGGCGCGGTCCTCGAGCCGTACCGACCGAACCTCGTCGACCTCAACATCGGGTTCCGCACGTTCCCCGCTCTCGAGGTCACCGACCTCGAAAAGCCGCTTCGCGCGGGTGGCGAATCGGCGCTGTACACCTACGCCGAAAAGTACCTCGCTGGTGGTGCCGGTTCCGAGGCGGGCCTGTCGAGCGCACCGCGCGAATTCCCCGCGAACTACCCGGCGCCAATCCACGACAAGGCGGCCGAGTTGGCCCGAGCCGTTGCCGACGTGACGCGACTGAGTGGCATTGTTCGCGTGGATCTACTGCTGGACGAGAAGTCGGGCGAATTGTTTGTCAACGAAGTGAACTCGATCCCCGGTGCTCTCTCGCTATACCTGTGGGCGCCGAAGCACCCCGCGCTGACCGTATTGCGCGACGCCTTGACCGAGGCGCGCGATCGTCGAGTCGTATTCCCGCAAGCCGGTCACGGCGGGGGCGTCGCACTTCGTGCGGCGGGCGGAATCTCCGCCAAACTGCTCGGGCTCTAGCCGAAGACGTCCTCGGAGGACAGGCACTTCGAGGACGCCGGGATTGCACCGACGGCGGTTCCGACCGCATCCACCGCGTCAACGCCGCTCGCCTTGTCCGAATCAACGACGAGTTCCGTTGCGGGGTTTCGCCCGAAGGTGATGAATCGGTAGACCGGTGCGTCGGTGTCGTCGCGCAGCCAATCAATCCCGTTGACGGTGAAGCACGGCAATTCTGAGGGGCCGGTCTCGGGAAGTCCGCACCGCAGGATGACCGACGCCGGGTCGCCCCACGCCGCTGTGGACTGGGCGTTCGTGCTTCGTCGCGCCTGTCCGCCCACCGAATCGGGGAGACGAACCATGACCTCGGCGCACGCCGGTTCGTTGGCGCCCTCGGCGGGGTCGAGCGGAACCGCGGCGGTGCAACCGGCCACAAGCGTAACCACCGCGAGGCTGGGGAGTGCGAGACGTGCAAACATCGCTTTCAGGTTACCGTTGTTCCATGAGCGCTTCGGCGGAAACAATTGGCGACCTGGGTGAGGGCGCGACTCTCGCACGCATCTTCCCGCTTCTTCCCGACTCGGCTCGAACGGTCCTCGGCCCCGGCGATGACTGTGCCGTCGTCGAGATTCCCGGCGGCCAGGTTCCGTTGACGACCGACCTCATGATCGAGGGCCCCGACTTCATCTCGCGGATGTTGCATCGATGGGTGCCGAGCCGACCGCGCTGGTCGTCGGCCTTGCCGCCCCGGCCGAAACGCCAGTTGCCTTTGTCGAGGACATCGCCCGCGGTTTCCGTGACGCAGCATCGGTTCTGGCGCCGCGTTGCGGGGTCGTCGGGGGCGACCTGTCCCGTGGACCTGTCGTCATGCTCGCGGTCACCGCAACGGGGGAGTTCGACGACGTTCAGCCCGTCACCCGCGCCGGAGCCCAAATCGGAAACGTCGTCGCCGTTGCCGGTGAACTCGGGGCTGCCAAGCGCGGGCTCGACCTGTTGCTCGGTCGGGCTCTCGTCGCCGGTGCGCCTGACCCCGCAACTGTCGCGGAACTGTGGGCACAGCACCCGGTGGACATCGCCGCACAACTTCGACCCGAACCGCCGATTGCCGCCGGTCGACGAGCGGCCCTCGCTGGTGCGACCGCGATGATGGACGTCTCCGACGGATTGGTGCTCGACGCCAGGCGGATCGCTGCGGCGAGCGGTGTTGCGATTGACCTCGATCTAGCCGCGGTCGGCTCGCCCGAGGCTTTGACCGGTGGCGAAGATCACGCGATGCTCGCGTGCTTCCCCGCTCGCGCAACTATTCCCGAAGGTTTCCGGGTGATCGGCCGCGTCGCGCCGGGCGAGGGAGTACTCGTGGACGGAGTTCCCTTCGACGCCCGTGGCGGTTGGGATCCGTTCGCAGCTTAACTGCGCGACAACCAGTAGACGGTGGTCTCACCGTACGTCTTCGGCGTCAGTACGTCGAAACCGGCGGGCCACGACGGTTCGGGGTCGCGGCTCGATCGTTCAACAGCGACAAGCGCGTCGGTCGACAGCCGCGGCGCCAGCAATTCGAGCGCCTTCTCGAGGATTGAATTCGATTGGTCGTAGGGCGGGTCGATGAACACGAGGTCCCACTCCGCCGACGCCGATTCCAGGAACGCGGTCACCGAAACGCGGTGAGCCCGCATGTCGCAGTCCGCGACTCCCGACCTCACGATTCCGATGTTCTTGGTGATGACCGCGACGGCCTTT
>JBEGTE010000152.1:0-3188 GCA_041179605.1 Actinomycetota bacterium
GGCGCGTCAACACGACTCGACCGGCAATCGCCGTGGGGCCGTCAATCAATGCGTCCGCGATCAACCCCGCGATTCGAGTCCGTTCATCGACCCCCAGCGACTCGATAGCGAGACCGTCGCGCAGTCGCGAGCGAAGCAACACAGTTTCGTCGTGCCGCTGTTCCTTGGTGAGAATCTCGCGCTCGAGACCGGGAGACACACCCGCGGAAACACGTTCGGCGTATGCGGCGGGGTGTTTGACGTTCCACCAGCGGGTCCCGCCGATGTGACTGTGCGCGCCAGGTCCGTACCCCCACCAATCGGCGTCGGTCCAGTACGCGAGGTTGTGGCGTGAACGCGTTGATTCGTCGCGAGCCCAGTTACTGACCTCGTACCAATCAAAACCAGAAGCCGCCAGAAGGTCATCCGCCAGCTCATACGCGTCGGCGTGGATGTCGTCATCAATCTCCGGAATTTCGCCGCGGCGAATCTGACGTTCTAGCGCGGTGCCCTCTTCGACGATGAGCGCGTACGCCGAAATGTGGTCGGTGTCGAGAGCAATCGCCGACTCGACCGACTCGCGCCATTCGTCGAGCGTCTCGGTCGGGGTTCCGTAAATCAGGTCGACCGACGTCTGCAATCCTGCGCGTTTCGCCGCCGCAACGGCGGTCGCGACCGAGTCGGGGTTGTGTGTTCGGTCGAGGATTCCGAGGATGCGCGGCACAGCACTCTGCATTCCGATGCTGAGTCGCGTCACCCCGGCCGCGACAAGCCCGTCGACCAGCTCGTCCGTGACGGTGTCGGGGTTCGCCTCGATCGTCACCTCGGCGTCCGCCGCGATTCCGTGAACGTCCCTCACCGCGTCGAGCACTCGGGCAATGTCGGTCGCCGGCAGAAGACTGGGGGTTCCTCCCCCGATGAAAACTGTTGAGGCTTCTCGGGCGGGGACACCGGAATCCGCCATCACGTGCTTCGACCATTGAATTTCGGAAATGAGGTCGTCCACGAAACTCTGGCGGGTCACGCCACGCAACTCGCTCGCGGTGTAGGTGTTGAAGTCGCAGTATCCGCAGCGAACCGTGCAGAACGGGATGTGCAGGTACACCGAAAAGGGCGTGTCGGCAGAAGACGCCGTCGGAATCAGACCGTCCGCGGGAACCGGATCGCCACTAGGCAGTTTCGCCATTAGACGCCCGTCCAGATGACGGACATGCGCACGAGCATCACCGCGACCGAGAGTGAAACGCCGCCCATCGCGAGCGTCCCCCACTTCGTCTTGTCGACGATTGCCCAGATGACGACTGCGGGTGGCATCAATAATGCGGTGATGAGATACATCCAGAATTCGAGAGGGTCACCCTGCGGAACGTTGCCGAAAGCCGGTTGTGCGATGGCAAGCACCAGTTGCGCCACGAGGACGACCTCGACGGCCAAGGTTGAGAGGACCGTGAGGTCACGCGGAGCGGTACCGCGGATTCCCGACGCGAGGGCAATCACTCCCGCGGCGACCGCAACCGTGATGGCGACGATGGTGAACCACTCGATCATTCGGGGAACCCCGTCTCGACGCGGGCGACTCCGTTTGAGATTTTCACGATGGCCACGAGAACTCCGTTCCTCAGCGCGGCGACCAACTTCCCGGACGGTTCCGTCGTCGTCACCTTCTTGCCGTGTCGGATGTCTCGTTCCTCGTCCTCGGTGAGATTCCAGACGGGGAACAACGTCGCCGCGACCTCGGCGGAGCTGACGATTCCGGCTTCGGAGATGTTTTCGGTTGAGACCGCTCGGTCGATTCCGAAACCGCCGACACGGGTTCGACGAAGAGCGGTGAGGTGGCCACCGACGCCCAGCGAAACGCCCAGATCGCGCGCGAGCGCCCGAATGTACGTGCCGGAGGAACAGTCGACGACGACATCCAGTTCGATGAATTCGGGTGTTCGCCTTGTCGCCAGAACGTCAAAGCGGTCAACGCGAACGGCGCGGCTGGCCAGAACGACGTCCTCGCCGGCTCGAACTCGGTCGTACGCGCGTTGACCATCGACCTTGATGGCCGACACCGCGCTTGGACGCTGTTCGATGTCACCCGTCAATTTCACGATTTCGGCGACGATTGCATCGGCCTCAACAGCGGCGATCGCGGTGGTGTCGGCGACTGTCAGGGTCTCCCCCTCGGCGTCGTCCGTCACGGTGGTCGACCCGAGTCGAATTGTCGCTTCGTAGGTCTTGTCCTCGCCGACCAGATAGGTCAACAGTCGGGTGGCAGTGTTCACGCCCAGAACCAGCACACCGGTCGCCATCGGATCGAGCGTTCCGGCGTGTCCGATCTTGCGGGTGCCCAGCGCGCGACGGGCCATCGACACAACGGAATGACTCGACGGGCCTTGCGGCTTGTCGACAACAATGATTCCGCTCACCACTCTGCGAGGGTATCAGCCCTATCGTGGAGGGGTGAGAGTCGCGATTATCGGTCTCGGCGCGGTCGGCGCCACGGTATTGACGTCCATCGACCCCCGTCACTCGGTCACCGCGGTGGTCCGAGGCGACCACGGTCGTGCGATCAAGGCACGAGGCATCAGCGTGACGGGCGCACTCGGTGCACACAAGATCAAAGTTCACGCGCTGGCAAAGTTGCCGCTCGAGAAGTTCGACGCGGTCGTCGTGGCGGTGAAGGCGCATGAAATCTTTGCCGCGATTCAGTCGTCGAACCTTCAGCAGTCGACACCCATCATCGTGATTGCCAACGGTGTCGGCGCAATGGCGGAAGCCCGTCGCGCGGCACCGAAAAACCCCATCGCGCTGGGTCTAGCGCTGTTCGGCGCATCAGCAACGGAATTCAGTTGCTCGTCAGCCGTGACATCGACAACGCGGTGTGGTCCAAACTGCTCGTCAACGAGCTCAACGCTCTGCCTGCCATCACCGGATTCAGTGTTCAGGAAACGATCGCGAACCCGTGGACGCGTGACATCGTCACCCGTGCGATGCGCGAAGCCGCTCGGGTTCACCTCGCAGAGGACGACGGTCGATTCCCACGCATTGGACCGATTGGTCCTTTACGTGCTCGAATTCTGGCGAGCGGTCCGTGGTCGTGGGCGCTTCGCGTTCCCGTGAAACTCGTCTCCAAGATGGGCTCGGTTCCGAACTACGCGTCCACTCACCAGAGCATCGCACGCGGTCGGCAGACCGAAATCGATTTCCTTGCGGGGGCAGTC
>JBEGTE010000153.1:0-2753 GCA_041179605.1 Actinomycetota bacterium
CGTTGGTCACTGGTGGGAGCACATCTTCCACAACCACCGTGCAAACCGCATGAGCCGCCGTTTGCTCTATGTGCGTGGTGTGATGGTGACGTTCGTGCCGTGGCGACTCGAGTCTGCCGAGAAGTTCAATCCTTTTGACCGAAAGCCCCTTCCCGGCGATGACCGTCGTGGTGATGTCGTTCGACCGCGCGTTCGAGCACATCACGACAGGCGAATCGCGCGAAACGCGACATATGTCATCGCCAGCGAAGATGACGACTAATGGCCGCATCATCAAAGAATTAGCCAAGAATCGGTAAAGAACGACGCAGTTCCGCAGTTCTCAGTTATCCCGTGGGTACACTGAAAAGGCGGAAAGGGGTATTTTTCGTGCGCAATCGTCTCGCAACTCTCTTTGGCGTCTCAACACTGATGTCGTTGATTGCCGGATTCTTTGTGCCAACCCCCGCCACGGCTTACACCCTCAACTCGGCGGACTTCAACCCCAGTTACATCATTTCCGACGCCCAGTTCTTTGACGAGAATGCTCTGACCGAGGCTCAAATTCAGGCGTTCCTGCAGGCGAAAATCGGGACCTGTTCGAATACTCGTTGTCTCAATGTGTACAAACAGGACACATTCACCCGCGCAGCGACGCAGGTGAACGGCATCTCGGCACTCTGTTCGCAGTACGTCGGGGCTGCCGCCGAGCCCGCCGCCCGGATCATCTACAAGGTGCAAAAAGCGTGCCACATCAGCGCGAAGGTGATTCTCGCGACTCTGCAAAAGGAACAGGGGCTCGTCACCGCGACGGCTCCAAGTGCGGACAAGCTCAAGATCGCGATGGGGTACGGTTGCCCAGACACCGCACCGTGCGATGCGTTGTACTTCGGTTTTTACAACCAGGTGTATGGCGCTGCTTCGCAGTTGAAGCGGTACACCGACACCAACTCGTCCTTCTGGGCATCTAAAAAGGTCGGGACAACCGTCAACATCGGTTATCACCCGAAATCTTTCGCGTCCCCGCCAACGTGTGGCAAGCAGTCTGTCTACATCGGCAACAAGGCAACTCACGCGCTCTACATCTACACCCCATACGTTCCCAACGCGGCGTCGCTGGGAAATCTGTGGGGGACCGGTGACAGTTGTTCGTCTTATGGAAACCGCAACTTCTGGCGTAATTACAACCAATGGTTCAACCTCAAGGCCGAGTTGTACTCGCAGGTTGCGGCTCTTCCCGCTGCGACGAAGACCGCACTGGGGACCGTTTCGTCCGAAACAAACTGTCCCGACACCACAAACAATTGCATCATCAACTATCAGACGGGCGTAGTTTCGCTGGGGTTCATGGGGACGCTTCAGGTGTCGTTCGGACCAATCGGAACGGCCTATCGAAACTCCGGTGGACCAGCAGGACCTCTCGGCGCAATCATCGGAACACAAGAGACGATCTCGGCTGGCGGAACGGGATATCGCCAGCGATTCACCAACGGGTTCATCTATCAGGCACCCAACGGCGCAACTTTTACATTGACCACCGCGATGAACGACTTCTACGTCGCTCAGGGCGGCCCTGCCGGCGCGCTCGGGTGGCCCGCGTCAGCGGCGCGCTGTGTCACGACAAAGTGTGACCAACTTTTCGACGACGGTCTCGTCATCACAAACTCGTCCGGACAGCTTTCCGTTGTGCTGGGTCCGATCGGTGAAACGCTCTACGGCGCCGGGGGAATAAACGCTGCGTGGGGACTGCCCACCGCTGCTCGCCAAGCCGTCACGACGACGTCCTTCGGAAACGGATTCAAACAGACGTTCCAGAACGGAGTTGCGTTCGAGAAGTCGGGCGCTGCCGCCGTTTACGTCGCGAACGCACTAATTCCCGCGCTGACGGCCGTTGGCCACAATGCAGCGGGCTGGCCGACGGGTACGACTCAGTCGTCGGGTGTGAACCGTTACCAGGCGTTCACCGCCGGCACTCTTTTCGGCTCAACGTCTCATACGACCGGAATTTTGCTCCCCACCGCGATGACGACGGTCTGGGCGGCAGCCGGGGGCGCGACTTCTTATCTTGGGTTCCCCACCACGGCAGCCGCATCAACCACAAATGCACAAAGCGTCTCCGGATCAGTCGTAACCTTCACGGGCGGCGCGATCATCTCGAGTCCGGCCGGCGTGTTCGGGCAACCTGCTGTAATCCGCACCAAGTACCTTGCAGCGGGAGGACCCGGAGGGGCGCTTGGCTATCCAATCGCTGCGCCGACGTTGTCGGGCGGAGTCTGGACTCAACGATTCGCGGGTGGAACCTTGACCACTGCCGCGCCTGTGACGCGGCCTACTATTCAGTTGGGTTCTCGAGGCGCAGATGTTCGGTACCTTCAAACGAAATTGAAATTGACGGCTGATGGAATTTTTGGTGTCAAAACCAAGGCGGCGGTCATTGCGTTCCAGAAGTCGAAGGGCTTGACTGCCGACGGGATCGTCGGGCCGAAGACGTGGGCGGCGCTCGGCTAGATGTAGATTGGCGTCATGCCACAGCGTGTGTTCCGGTTCGTCGTCGCGATCATTGTCACCGCGTCGATGTTGGCGTCGGTGTCTCCAGGAGCCGATTCTGCCCAGGCCGCGCCGGTCAGTTACGTTGAGGGAACCGATCCGGCGGCAGTCCTCTTTAACCCTGCGTCCGTTGTTCGAATCGACATGGAAATCCCCGACGCAACATGGGACCAGATCCAAGCGGACATCTACTCGACTACGTATCGGCGCGCGTATCTGACCATCAC
>JBEGTE010000154.1:0-2746 GCA_041179605.1 Actinomycetota bacterium
GTTTGCGCAGAGCGTCCTTGAGCGGAACGAGGTATCCGCCTTCTTTGGGGAAAAGTGATGTGGTGACGGTGGTCGACCCGATGGTCACCGTTGCGGGGAGGACACCCCAGCCGTAGGTCAGAGTCGGGGCAATCAACTTGATTTCGGCGGCGACATCGTCCGGCACGGCCACGAAATAGAACGGAGACGGTCCGCGCCACTCGAACACAACCGACTCGAATTCGAATTCCATGAGTTAAACCAACAGGGCGGGAATCATGGAGGCGACAAGCAGGATCGCTGAGGTCCAGTTGAAGATGGCGCGACGGCGTTCGTTGTTGAGGAACTGCGCAAGTCCCTGACCCAGAGCCGCCCAAATGAACGCTCCCGGCCAGGTGGTGACGAGGAAGATGAGGATCGCGATGGCGGCGGGGACGAAACCGGCGTGGAGCGGAATCATCGTGGTCGTCAACGTTGCTCCGACAATCCACGCCTTCGGATTGACGAACTGGAAACCGATTGCTTTGACGAATCCGACGTAGCTGGCTTCTTTGGCGGCAACGGACTTGGTCGACCGAACGATCTTGAAAGCCAAATACAGGATGTATGAGAACCCGACGACCTTCAGAACCCCGTAAATGGCGGGGAACGCGGTGAGGACCGCGCCGAAACCGAGGCTCAGCGTCGACAGTGTCGTCGCCAGTCCGACCATGATTCCGTTGATGTAGGGCAACGCTCGGCGGGCTCCGAAATTCGCCCCCAACGACAGCAGCATCGTGTTGTTGGGGCCTGGTGTCACCGCGGTGACGAATCCGAAGACCGCAATCGACAGGGCGAGTTCCCAGGTCACGCGATGACCGCGCTAACGCCCCACGTCAGAAGTGGCGCAATGAGCAGCGCGGGGAGAAGGTCGGCGATGGCGATCTGGCGAATGTTGAGCAGGCGAAGACCGATACCGATCATGAGAATTCCGCCCGTCGCGGTGATGGACGCGATGTACGCATCGGGGATTCCGGCACCAACGACCGCGCCGAATGCCGTCACCAGTCCCTGCCACAGCCCGACCGAGACGGCGCTCGCGGCGACGCCGATGCCCATGCTGGCCCCAAACGCGATGGACCCGATGAAGTCAAGCAGTGACTTGAGAAACAGAGTGTCGGCGCCTTGACCCATGCCGTCGCTGAGCGCGCCGAGGATACCCATCGGCCCGACCGCCATGATGAGGGATGCGTTGACGAATCCGTCGATGAATCGGGCGCGTTTGGCGTTGTCGTTCTTGCCGCCAGAGAATTTTTCGTGCAGGAAACCACCGAGGCCGGCGATGCGCTCTTCGAGGTTGAGAAGTGAGCCGATGGCGCCACCGAACACGACCGACACGACGACGATGAGGAAGGTGCCGGCGCCGGTGACCGCGGTGACGTACTCGGGGTCCATCAGCGACATCATGTTGAGTCCACCGAGGACGAGAACCGCGATTCCCGCGCCGTCCATGACCGTGCGGTTGGTGCGTTCGGGGAATTTCCCGCCGAGCGCGACACCGATGAGCCCACCGATCACAATCGCGACAACGTTTGTCATGGTGCCGATGCCAATCATGACTTCAGTCTAGGGTCGCGCTGGTTAGTCTGGTTGGGTGACCGAACCGCAGAAGATGAACGTTGAGTCGTTCAACCTTGACCACCGCACCGTGGCCGCGCCGTACATCCGCCTGGCCGACCGCAAGGCGTTGCCCGCGGGAGATGTCATCAGCAAGTTCGATGTTCGATTCGCGCAGCCCAACGTCGCTCACCTCGAAATGTCGACCATTCATTCGTTGGAACACCTGTTCGCAGAGAAGAGCCGCAACCACTCGTCGCAGGTAATCGACTTTTCCCCGATGGGGTGTCAGACCGGGTTCTATCTGATCTTGCAGGGCGATCACTCGTTCGAGGACGTCGCGGCGCTAGTCGAAACCACTCTGACCGACATTCTCGATGCCACCGAGGTCCCCGCCGCGAACGCGGTGCAGTGCGGGTGGGGTGCAAACCACACGCTGGACGGCGCAAAGGCCGCCGCCCGCGAATTCCTCGCGAGGCGTTCCAAGTGGGAACAGGTTCAAGCGTGAAAAAGTACGGGTGCGGAATGATCCTGTTCGACCTGTTCATGACGTTCATTACTGCGGGTCTGTGGCTCGTGTGGTTGCTCATCAAGTATTTGAGGACGCACTAGTGTCCGTCGACCTGATCGTTCAGGTGGCGATGAGCGAGGAGGCTCAGCCATTCCTCGACATGGCCGACTCGGTTTCCGCCGAGGACGCCGTTGGGGGAGCATCCTTTCGCACCCTGGCGGTTGGAACGCCTTCGATTGCGCTGGTGACGAGTGGGATTGGTACAGTCAACGCCGCCCACGCCGCCACCGTAGCCGTTTCACGCTATGGGACTGATGTTCCGATGATTAGTGCTGGAACTGCCGGGGGACTGGCCGCCGACATCACAGTCGGAACCGTCGTCATCGCCACGGACGTTATCAACCTCGACGCCGACGTCCGTGCCTTCGGTTACGCCCTTGGCCAGGTGCCGCGGATGCCCGAAACCTATGAATCCGATGCGGCGCTCGCGGACAGGTTGATCGCCGCCGACCAGGAATTCCCAGTGGTTCGCGGGCGAATCGGTTCGGGGGAGAAGTTCGCAACCTCCGACATTGCCCTCAAACTGCGCGAGGACTTCCCCTCGGTCGTCGCGGTCGACATGGAATCCGTTGCAATCGCCCAGATCGCCTTCAAATACGG
>JBEGTE010000155.1:0-2735 GCA_041179605.1 Actinomycetota bacterium
CAAAATCGGTGGCGCGGCACAGAAGCGGCTCGGGAACGGCGCGGTTCTTCACCACGTGACGATGGCGTACGACATCGACGCCGACACGATGATGCAGGTTCTGCGAATCGGTCGCGAAAAGCTCAGCGACAAGGGGGTCGCCAGTGCGGGCAAGCGTGTTGACCCGATCAAGTCGCAGTCGGGACTCAGCCGGGCGGAGGTCATCGACGTCATGGTGTCGACGTTCCGTTCACTGTACGGACTCCGAGACGGTGATGTTTCCGCGAGCGAACACGAGCGCATGCGCGAACTCGTCGCCACCAAATTCACCAGTGACGAATGGTTGCGCCGCGTCCCCTAAACCTCGAACTTGTAGCCGAGTCCGCGAACGGTCACGAGGAGCGTCGGGTTCGCGGGGTCGGCCTCGATTTTCGCTCGGATGCGTTTGACGTGAACGTCGAGAGTTTTGGTGTCGCCGTAATAGTTGGAGCCCCACACTCGGTCGATGATTTGTCCGCGGGTGAGAACCCGATTGACGTTTTCCAAAAAGTATTCGAGAAGTTCGAACTCCTTCAGAGGGAGGGTGACGGGGTTTCCTCCGACGGACACCTTGTGTCGTTCCGCGTCAAGTCGTACGGGACCGGCCTCGAGCACGGACGGTGTCGTGGTAACCGCTGATGAAGTTCCTCGGCGCAAAACCGCCTTCATTCGGGCGAGCAACTCGCGCGTCGAGTACGGCTTCGTGATGTAGTCGTCGGCACCAATCTCGAGACCAACGATTTTGTCCACCTCACCGTCCTTTGCAGTCACCATGATGATGGGGACGTTCGACACCGCACGGATTTCACGGCACACATCCGTCCCGCTGAGTCCGGGAAGCATGAGGTCGAGCAACACGATGTCGGGGTTGGCCACTCGGAATTGTTCGATTGCGGTGGGTCCGTCTTCGGCTTCGATGACGGTGTACCCCTCCTTTGTGAGGAGGAACACGAGTGGTTCGCGAAGCGACTTTTCGTCTTCAACGACAAGCACGGTGGTCAAGGGCGGTCTCCGTCCACAGTTGGTTCGAATCGGGGAAGTGAAATGGTGAAGGTGGAACCGACACCGGGTTGCGAGAACAGGGTGATTTCTCCACCATGACTGAAGACGATGTGCTTGACGAGACTCAGCCCGAGTCCGGTTCCGCCCGTCTGGCGTGAGCGTGATGCGTCGACCCGATAGAAACGTTCGAAGATCCGACTTTGTTCGTCTTTGGGGATTCCGACCCCGACGTCGGCGATGGAAATCTGAACCAGGTTCTTGGACGTGGACACCCCAATTCCGACGTGTTTCCCATCATCCGAATACTTGATCGCATTGTCGACAAGATTCTTGACGGCGACCGTCAACAGTTCCGCATCTCCCACCACGAAAACGTCACGTTGGGAATTCACGGTAACCGCGATGTCTTTCGACTCAGCCACGATTGCACAGCGCTCGGCGGCATCGATCACGATGGCGGCGACATCGATCGGTTTCGCGGCCCCCAAAACGTCTTTGGACTGAACACGAGACAACTGGATGATGTCCTGGACGAGGTCAGCAAGCCGACGTGCTTCTTTTCGCAAGTTTTTGGAAAACTTGCGGACGGTGTCGGGGTCGTCCGTCGCGTCAACGAGCGCTTCGGCCAGCAACCCAATCGCACCGATCGGTGTTTTCAGTTCGTGCGAGATGTTTGCGAGAAAGTCACGACGGGCGTCATCGAGTCGGTGAGACTCGGTCTTGTCTTCCAGCAACACGACGACGTTTCCATTTCCAGCCAATGCCGCGCGGGTCTCCACCCAGTGGTCGTCTCCTCCCCCGGGGCTGGGAATTTCCAGCTCGGTGAAGACCGGCTCGCCAAATCTCCTCACCGTGTCGACGACGTCAATCAGTTCGGCGATTGCGAGTGACTTGTTGCGGATCAGCCCCATCGTTGTGGCACTCGCCGACGAGCGAATGACGCTGTTCGATGAATCGACGACGAGTCCGGCGGTGGCGAGCACATCGATGAGTTTTTCGCCAACCTCGAGAACGTTGGCGTCAGCAATCCGCGTCAGCAAAGAACGGCGCGTGATCAACCACGTGAATAGACCGACGACGAGACCGGTGGCGGCAATTGCCGCCAGCACCGTGAGCGCGAGTGAACTCGTCGACGTCATGAAATCAGACTAGGTGACGCGCAAAAGCTACACCAACGGTTAGCACGGTTTTTGGGCACAGTTCGGTTCACGTTCACGAGCAGTTTGCCGTTCGTTCACCAACTTTTGCGACGGTGGTAACTATTACGAAAGGGGACCGCCATGCGCGAAATGTTCCAGCAAGAATTGCACGAGGTTCAGGACCGACTCGTCGAAATTGCCGACAGTGTTGTTGACATCGTCGATCACGCAACGCAGGCGTTGTGCACCGCTGACGTTACCAAGGCCGATCAGGCGCTCGCGAGTGCCGACGCAATCTCGGACAAGGCGCTTGCGTTGGACGAGTTGGTCATCCGCATTCTTGCTCGACAGTCGCCCGTTGCTCGTGACCTCCGCATCCTTGTATCGGCGTTGCGTATTTCAAACTCGCTTGAGCGAATGGGTTCCTACGCCGCTCACGTCGCCGCCATCGCGCGTTACCGTTTTCCGGCTTCCGCTGTGCCGGACGTGCTCGAGGACACGTTTGACGAGATGTCGCGACTCTGTGTTCGCCTCGCCCGTAAGACGGCAAAGGTTCTGAAGAACACGGACGTTGAT
>JBEGTE010000156.1:0-2732 GCA_041179605.1 Actinomycetota bacterium
CGTCCACGGTGACGGCGACGACCTCGACGCCTTCGCCGACGTCATCATCGTCAATTACGACATCCTCGAACGTCACGCTGGCTGGGCGAGCCGATTCGGGTTCGCGGGCATGGTCGTCGACGAAGCGCACTTCATCAAGAACCGTGATTCACAGCGTTCGTTGAACGTTCAAAAGATCGCGAGCGCAATTCGCAGCCGCCACGGCAACCCGCTCCTCATCGCACTTACCGGTACGCCTCTCATCAACGAGGTCGAGGACTTCCGCATGATCTGGAAGTTCCTCGGCTGGATCGACGACGAGAAGCCGACCACCGCGCTGATGGCGAAACTCGAGTCGCTCGGTTTGTCGCCGGGTGACAGCGGGTTCTTTCCCGAAGCGCGCCAGTGCGTCATCGACATGGGAATCGTCCGCCGCCGCAAGGAGGACGTCGCCAAGGACATCCCCGCTCGTCGCATCGCCGACATCCCCGTCGAACTCGATGACGAATTCGGTCGTTCCATCCGCGAATCCGAAGCGCTTCTCATGCAACGCCTGGTCGAGCGGTACGACCGCATCATCGCGGGCCGCGGCGACCAGCCGACGGGTATCGACGAGGACATCGTTCGACTTGTCGCACACAGCGAGGTCGAAGAATCGAAGTCGTCCGATACGGGTGACAACGTCTTCGCCATGGTTCGCCGAATCGGTCAAGCCAAGGCCACCTTGGCGGCGGACTACACCGCCCAACTGGCTGGAAATGTCGGCAAGGTCGTGTTTTTCGCCAAGCACATCGACGTCATGGACGCCGCCGAAGCCCACTTCGCCAAGGCCGGCATCAAGACGACGTCGATTCGTGGCGACCAGTCGAGCACCGCGCGCACCGCGGCCATCGACGACTTCACCAACGACCCCGACGTCAAAGTCATCGTGTGTTCGCTGACCGCAGCGGGCGTCGGCATCAACCTGCAGGTCGCATCCAACGTCGTTCTAGCGGAACTGTCGTGGACCAGCGCCGAGCAGACGCAGGCAATTGACCGCGTTCACCGCATCGGTCAGGAAATGCCCGTCACCGCGTGGCGCATCCTCGCGGCGCAGACCATCGACTCGCGCATCGCGGATCTGATCGATTCCAAGGCGGGGCTTGCCGCCCGTGCCCTGGACGGAAACGATTCCGAGGTCGTCCAGAGCGAATCGGTTCAAACCGCCGCACTGATGGCGTTGTTGACCGACGCGCTGTCGGCTCGTATCAACGTCTAGAGGCGCCCGAATTCCGCGTTACAGTCGGTGTTCCTGCAGCGATACGCGGGGTTCTCGGGGTCAACAATGCATCCGCCGAGGGCGATGAGTCCGGCCTCTGCGGCCTCGAACATTTCGCCACTGGGGAATCCGTAGAGGATTTCGATCGGGTCGGTCGTTCCGCATTCGGGACACGACATCCCCGAGGGGTCGTCGAAGAGGGACAATGGTTTCCTTCCGGCCAAGGTTGGTGTACTCGAAAACGGTACGAACGACCTCGGACACGAAACCCTAGAGTCGGCTGCGGTCCAATCCCAGATTCGCAAAAACACGGCTGTGCAGTCGTCCCGTCGCGATGACGAGCGCCGTCAGCCCGACGATGAACCCGGCCAGACCGACGACGTAGATGATGACCCCGGCCAGTCCGGTTGTCGGCACGTTGAGGAAGAAGTACGGGAACCAGCCGTCACCGGCGAGCCCGCGAACCATCGACCCGATTACCCACACCAGCGGGTACGCGACGGCGACCCACAGCACTCGCCACGACAGTCGCGACCGGCCCGGCATCAACAACCACTCGAGGGCGATGATGATCGGCGCCCACACGTGCTCGACCGCGTTGGGGAATCCGGACGCCTCGACGTAACCGTCGTTCGCGGGAATCCCCGCCAGTAAAACGTTGTACACAACGCCCGTCAGGACAGCGTAGGCGACCGTGCACGCGCGCACCACGACGTATCGGCGCGGGTCGGTGGTTCGCGTTAGCGCATAGATCCCGCCCGCCGTCAACACGACGATGTTGAGGATGCACGTCTGGATCGTGAAGTACTGGAAATAGTGCGTCGGGTCGAACTTCTCCTGCAGCACGCGGTCGGTGATGTTGATAGTCAGCGCGATGGTGACAAGAAACGCGGTGAGGATGTTGACCAGCCCCAACGACCGACGCAGAACCGCGGCGAAACCAGACGGACGAGCACCGCTGTGTTCCGACTCAATCGGTTCAAATAGTTCTGACAATCTGTAGCACCTGCGTGGTCGCGGGCGGCTCGGCGCCGACCGATTCGTGAAGGGGGATGACCCGACGAATCACACGCGAGATGATCACCGTCGTTACGGAAACAATAACGATAAACAGTGTGGAAGCCAGCATGAATTCGATGGGACCCGTCCATCCCATCGGCCCGTCCGGCGCCAGGAACGTGTACGGATACCAGCCGTCGACCTGTCCGCGCACCATGCACACGACGATGTACACCCACGGATACGTCGTCGACAGAGCCAAAACCCGGAACGTGATGCGTGATCGTCCCGGTTGGAAAAGCCACTCGACCGCGATGAACAGCGGAATCCACAGGTGAACGAGCTCGTTGGGGCGGTTCATCATCTCCCACAGCGTCCCGCCCATCGGGGTCTGACGCAGTAACACGTTGTACACGACAGCGGTGATCAGCGCCCACGGCACCAGGCTGGCGCGCAGAACCGTGTACCAGTGCGGGTCGATGCGTCGGAACAGTCC
>JBEGTE010000157.1:0-3428 GCA_041179605.1 Actinomycetota bacterium
GCGGCCACCTCGCCTCGAGTCCAGTCGGTCACAAAACCGACCAGCAGTTCGGCATCGGCCAGCGCGGATGCGATTCCCGCCCGGCTGAATCGTTCAGCCAGTTCGGAGACGACCTCGCCGACCGTCGACACGGTTACTCCGACAGCGCCTTGAGCTGGGCTTCTTCGTCGACCTGGATGCACGACTCGATGATCGGCTCGAGTGCGCCGTTCATCACCTGGTCGAGGTTGTACGCCTTGTACCCCGTGCGGTGATCCGCGATGCGGTTCTCGGGGAAGTTGTAGGTGCGAATGCGCTCGGAGCGGTCCATGCCGCGAATCTGACTCTTGCGTGCGTCCGAGGCGACCGCGTCGCGCTCTTCCTGCTGACGCGCGAGAAGGCGGGCCCGCAGAACGCGCATCGCCGATTCCTTGTTCTGAATCTGGCTCTTCTCGTTCTGGCACGAGACGACGATTCCGGTCGGGACGTGGGTGATGCGAACCGCCGAGTCAGTCGTGTTGACGGACTGACCGCCGGGACCACCCGAGCGGAACACGTCGATGCGCAGATCGTTGGGGCTGATGTCGATTTCTTCCGGCTCGTCGACTTCGGGGAAGACGAGAACACCGGTCGTCGAGGTGTGGATGCGGCCCTGCGTTTCGGTGGCGGGGACACGTTGCACGCGGTGAACACCGCCCTCGTACTTGAGACTCGCCCATGCACCCTGAGCGGGGTCGGAGGCGTTTGACTTGATGGCGACCTGGACGTCCTTGAGTCCGCCGAGGTCGCTGTCCGTGCGGTCGAGGATCTCGACGCGCCAACCGCGGCTGTCCGCGTACTGCGTGTACATGCGAAGAAGGTCAGCGGCGAAGAGTGACGTCACGGCCGTCGTCGGGGTCGCGCGGAATCAACAGTCGACGCAGCTTCTCTTCCAGTTCCGGAATCGACGCCTCGAGGGCGGGGATTTCCTCGGCAAACGCCGGGTCGTCCTTGGCCAGTTCCTTCGCCGCGGCAAGGTCGTCACGCGTCGACACGAGCTGGTCGTGCGCGTTGACGATGGCGTTCAGCTCCGCGTATCGACGGTGCAGTTTCTTGGCACGAGCCGCGTCCGCGTGAACGGACGGATCCGCCAAATCCTGCTGGAGTTGGGCGTGTTCCGCGAGGAGTCCCTCGATCGACTCAAACATGACGGCCTTAGAGTGTGACGACGCCGGTGGCGATGTCGAGCAGTTCCTCGCGAACGGCTCCGGGGAAACCGTCGGTGGTGTTGTCGATGGTCGCGATGACGGTCAGCGAACCGCCGGCCTCGAGCGTGCGGCCAGCACCGAACAGGCGCTTGGTCGCGGCGAACACCGCCGAGTCAACCGGTCCGTCACCAATCGGGCGTGAACCCTGAATGACAGCGAGCTGGTTCTTGGCGACGCGAGTCAGCGAGTCGACGAGGACCACAACGTGGTGTCCCTTTTCGACGAGGCGCTTCGCGCGGGCGATGGCCAGTTCGGCAACGGTGACGTGCTCATCCGAGTGACGGTCGTACGACGACGCCGCAACCTCTCCTCGGACGCCACGGCCGAGGGCGGTGACGTCTTCGGGAAGACCGTCCGACACGACGACCATGAGGTGTGCGTCGGTCGCCGACGCCGAGATTTCGGCGGCGAGGTCACGAATGACAGTGGTGCGAGTGGCGCCAGCGGGAGCGTCAACGAGGACGCGCTCGCCCTTCTTGACCCAGTCGAAACGGCCGTGCAGGCCAAGGCCTTCGGTCGCGTGGATCGGCGTCAGGTCGGCGAAGTCGTCGCGAGCGACGGCCTCTTCCGGTGCGGCGCCGTTGACGAAGTCGATGGTCGCGAGTGCGTTGTACTTCTGGCGGTTCTGGAAGTCGTTGTCTCGCGGCTGGCGAATCGCACCAACGATCGCGTCTCCGCGGCGCAGGTTGTACTTCTTAACCTGACCCAGTGCGACGTAGATGTCGGCGGGGCTGGCCAGGTATCCGGCGGTGCGAACGAACGCGTAGTTGTCGAGGATGTCGAGGATTCCGGCGACGGGGATGAGAACGTCGTCATCGCTGACGGCATCGAAGTCGTCGTCGCGTCCGCGCCCGCGCTTGCGGTTGCGCTGACGGCCACGGCCACCCTCGGACTGGTTGTCGTCACCCTCGGCGGAGTCTGCGGGACCGTTGTCGGTCGATTCACCCTCGGCGGCTTCGGTCTTGGCGCCACGACCGCGGCCACGGCCACGGCTACGCGAACGGCCACCCTCGGCGGGTGCGTCACCCTCGGCGGGTGCTTCGGTCGACGACTCGGCGGGAGCCTTCTCGGCTGCCACGCCCTCCGACACCTCGATGGGTGCGTCGGCCGACTTCTTAACCGCACGGCGCGGTGCGCGCTTGCGGGGTGCCGACTCGGTCGAATCAGCGTTGTCGATCACAACGTCGTTGTTCTCGTTTTCCATGGTGTTACTCCTTGTGATTGTCACACCACCGCGGTGCGCCACAAGAAGTGACATGCGATGGGGTGATGCGAAACCTGCTCGGACGCCGAATTAGTTTTCGGAGCCATCGGGCAGTACTACAACAGTAGCACCCTTGAAATCGACGGCGAGCATGAGGCACTCCCACTCGTCGTTTCCGGTCGCCTCGATGAGGTCCGCCGCGCGCTTGCGTTCGACGGGGTCATCGGTGAGGACGAGTACCGACGGACCGGCCCCCGACACAACCGCCGCGAACCCGGCGTCACGCAACGAGTGAACGAGTGCGTTCGTCGCAGGCATCGCCTCGGCGCGGTATTCCTGGTGCAACTTGTCTTCGGTCGCTTCGTGGAGAAGTTCGGGGCTCTGGATGAGAGCCGCGATGAGCAGTGCCGAGCGCGACACGTTGAAGATGGCGTCTTCGTGCGGGACCTGTTCCGGCTGAAGCGAGCGGGCGACCTTGGTGCTCATCGTCGCGTTGCGCGGGACTGCGACGAGCAGCGAGACACCGCGGTGAACGATGAGCTTCTTGTGCTTGGGCCCGTTCGGGGTTGTCCACGCAATCGACAGCGCACCGAACAGTGCCGGTGCAACGTTGTCGGGGTGACCCTCGAGTTCGGTCGCGATGTTGAGGAGTCCCTGGGCGTCGATGTCGACGATTCCATCGAGCAGCCCCTTGGCCAGCATGATTCCGCCGACGATGGCGGCCGACGACGACCCCATTCCGCGGGCGTGCTGAATGCGGTTTTCGCAGACGAGTTCGACGCCCGGAACCGGAACTCCGTACTTCTCGAACGTCTTGATCATCGAGTGCGCGACGAGGTTGGTTTCGTCGGTTGGGACTTCTCCCTCACCGACGCCGTGCAGGGTGACGCGCACACCTGTGTCCTTGGTGACGGTCGCCGTCAGCTCGTCATACAGCGACAGCGCCATTCCGAGCGTGTCAAAACCGGGGCCAAGGTTCGCCGTCGTGGCGGGAACCT
>JBEGTE010000158.1:0-2962 GCA_041179605.1 Actinomycetota bacterium
TGACGCAGTTCAGGGCGAGGATGGCAACTACTACGCCACGGGATGTTTCGACAACGCCGGACTGGTTGGCGAAGCGGACCGTGTCGCGATGTGGGACGGCGAATCCTGGGTTGCCCTGGGCGACAATGGCGCAGGAGACGGATTCTTCGATTCTGGTTGTGGCTGGGCCCTCGACTGGACGTCCGAGGGGAACCTCATTCTTGGTGGACGTCAGCTTCGCACCGACACGGACAACTCAAATCAATCGCTTTTCGAATGGGACGGAACGACGTGGACCAATCTCGCCCCGAACCAGCTCACTGACAGTGACGGAGTTCGTGACGTTGTTGTCAACGAAGACGATTCGATCTACATCGCTGGCCCCCTGACGGACATCGACGGGGATCCCATCATTGACTACGTGGCGAAGTGGACAAACGGAGTGTTCTCGGCCCTCGACGATGACGGCAACGGTGGTGCGGCACTGAATGACCACGCACTTAACCTTGAACTCGACGATGACGGCAACCTTTATGTCAGCGGGAAGTTCACCAACGCGGGCGGAGTTGCGGAAGCAGACCTTATCGCTCAGTGGGACGGTTCGGCATGGTCCGCTTTGGACTCGAATGGCTCCGGCGACGGGTACTTCAGCGGTTCGCAAATTCACGCGATGAAGTGGCATGACGGAACGTTGTATTTGGGCGCAAACGATGTCACGGTTCCGGACCTCAGCGGCATTTATGGCGTGTTCGCCTATACAGATGGATCTATCTCATCAGTAATTGATCCTGAACTCATCAACGATGAAGTTCGCGATTTGGATTACGACGCCAGCGAAAACCGATTGCTTGTTGCGGGTTGGTTCGAAAATGTCGACGGAGACCAACTTGCGGACGGCATCATCTCGATCGACCTGTCTACCTCAGACATTTACACGCTCGGCGGCGCCACCTACCCTGGTGACAATGCTGACGACGGTTTCGATCGCTATTCACGTGCACACGCGATTGCCTATGTTGGCAACGGTGACGTCCTCTACGGAGGAGACTTCCGTGACGGCGACGCGAACCCACTGATGGACTACATTGCCTTGTGGAACGGCCCCGGGGTCGATCCCGAGGAATCCGATGGCGGAAGCCTCGCCGCGACGGGAATCAACGATTCCGTCCTCGTCACGTTTGCCGTTGCTGCCACAATCGCGGTTGCAGGCGGTATCGGCTTGCGGCGACGCCGCATCTAAATCAGTAAACAAGGCGGGGTGGAGCAATTGCGCTCCACCCCGCCTTATACATTCGCAGCCAACCTAGCCGCCTAGCACCGCTGCGAGTTCCCCGTCGGCGGTGAGGGCGATGAGGTCGGCGGGTTGACCCACCGCGACGGTTGACCGTTGCGAACAACGCAGGGCTTCCTCGAACGACAGCGCTTCTTCTGCGTGCCAGGCCGGCCGCGAGTCCTTGGTGCGGTTGGTGGCCATTCGAATTGTGTGCCACGGATCGAGCTTGGCGACGGGTGCATCCGAGCCGAAAACCACATCGACACCTGCGTCAAGGAATGAGCGCATTGGATAGGCATAATCGGTTCGGCCACACCACAGAACGTCGGCAACATCACGATCGTCGACGGCGTGGGCGGGCTGGATGCTGGCGGTAAGCCCGAGACGACCCATGCGAGCGACGTCCTCGGGGCGCACCATCTGCGCGTGTTCGATGCGCCCGGTGATTCCCGCTTTCTCGAACGCGTCGATGACGACGGTGTTGGCGCGGTCACCGATTGCGTGCAAAGCCGGGGTGACACCGTGCTCCTTCGCGGCGGCGACGAGTCGGTCAAGTTCGGGTATGTCCGTGTTCAAACCGCCGGTGATGTCCGTCCCGCAGAACGGTTCGTGCATGTACGCGGTCTTGGTGTTGATGGACCCGTCCGTGATTAGTTTGAGGAAACCCATTGAAACGGAACCGGCGATTTGATCCCCTGTGCACAAACCGCGGTCATACGCCTCGTGAATTTTTTCGGGGTACAGACTCGCGTTGACCTTGATGATGTCGAAGCCGTTTGCGACACGGCGGTCCCAATCGGTCAGCGACTCCATCTCGAAACTGGTGATTCCGACGATTCCCTTGGCGCGAGCATCTTTCGCGGCGGCGACAATCAGCGTGTCCATCTCAACGTCGGGGATGTCCGACATCATCGTCAACAGTCGGAAGCAGTCGTGTTCGCGCAGAATTCCCGTCTCGTCGAGCACATCCATGCACCCGTATTTTTCGGCCGCCGCGGTGTTGATCCAGACCGAGTGGACGTCCATCGAGAACGCAAGGACCGGAATCGTGCGACTGACCGCGTCGAGGTCGGCAATGCGGGGCGATTCGGGCCACAACGCGTAACGCAGCCCGTGGCCGATGATGGGTTCGCCGTCGCGATTGGGGTGGTTGCGCAGAATCTCGACGACGGCGTCGGGGCCGTCCGCGTCGAGCAGGTCAGCGCGGTCAAGAATCTGCGCCCACGAACGAATGTGAACGTGTTCGTCCCACAGGCCAGCGGTGACGCGAAGTCCACCGGCATCGACATCCCCAGCGTGTGAACCGCCCGTTGAGGGAACTATCGCGGTGATGATTCCGTTCGCAGAATCGATGTCGACAAGTCGCCCGTCGACGAGTGCGTTGCGAATCATGCGGAAACCCCCTGACACTGCGGACAGAAATACAGCTTCCGCGCCTCCATCATCTCCATCACGATGTCCATCATCTCCATCACGATGATGGTTCCGCACTCGCGACACGGCTCTCCTGCGCGTCGATAGACCCAGTGGCGGTCGTCACGGTTCGCCAAGGCCGCGCGCTTCTGCGCCGCTGACATTCCGTCCATCGTCAACATTTGTCCGGTTTTTACCCCGATTCCCAGCAGTTTCACCCAGTCGCGCCAGAGTTCACGCAGCGTCTCGTCGGGAAGGGTCTTTGTCACCGCAAAGGGGCTGAGCCTCGCCCGAAAC
>JBEGTE010000159.1:0-3017 GCA_041179605.1 Actinomycetota bacterium
ACGAGTTGTCCGCCACCATCTCGTGGGCGCGCGGTGCGAACGGCGGCACGGAAGTCTCCATCGACATCCCGTTGCGATTCATCCAGGGTCCACGTCGGGCTTAAACGACGAAACGCCCCCGAGGGGGCGTTTCGAGTAGATGCTTTAGGAAGCGCGTCGGGCGCGAGCAGCACGACGCTTGAGTGCGCGACGCTCGTCCTCGCTGAGTCCACCCCACACGCCCGAGTCCTGGTTGGTCTCGAGTGCGTACTGGAGGCGGGGCATCCGCCGCAGACGGCCTTCGCCTTCTCGATCTGGTCGAGGGCGGGGCCGGTGTTGCCGACGGGGAAGAAAAGTTCCGGGTCGACCGTGAGACAGGCTGACTTGTCGCGCCAATCCATGGTGTTCTCCTTTGTTGGTGCCGGCGCGCAATCGAGCCGACGAATCCGCCCCAGCGAGGGGCGACGAGTGGGGGATGGAGGTGTTGGAAACTGTGCACTCCTTCGGGCACAAACAACATCCTCAATTAGGTTCTCACGATTGGTCACTTTGGTCAAGGGTTTTTGAGAAAATTATGTGTGTCCGAAAAACGCCGTCCTCTGCTCGTCGTCCTCGTTGCCGTCGTTCTCTCGCTCCAATCTGTGGTGTTACTGGGAATCGCTGCCCTGTTCACCTATGAAACCGCGACGACGCCATCGCTGTCCTTGGCTGGCTCGATCTTCTTCGACGTGCTCGTGTGGATTTCGGCTCTCGCCGCCGGCACGGCAACACGAGCGTTCTGGAACGGAGCACCCTCAACTCGTGCGGCGATTATCGTCTGGCAGATGCTGTTTGTCGGAATCGCGATTGCGACCGGGCAGGGCGACGAGGCGCGGATTGATCTCGCGCTCATCATCGGAATCCCCGCCGCCGCGGTCACCATCGCACTGCTCTTCGCGAAGTCCGTCGGTGCCCACCTCGAACGCAAGTAAGGTTTACCTTTCTGGAAACCGCCTCCGTTTGTTGGTTGGATAGTCGGTATGTCTGACTACGAACCCCACCGCGTATCTCACCTCGCCAAGTTGAACTGGCTTCGTGCTGGCGTGCTCGGGGCGAACGACGGAATCGTCTCAATTGCGGCACTACTCGTGGGTGTTGCCGCTGCCACAACGGACACCGGTCCCATTCTCATCGCCGGTGTTGCTGGTCTTGCTGCGGGTGCAATTTCTATGGGGCTGGGCGAGTATGTGTCGGTCAGTAGCCAGCGCGACAGCGAACTGGCACTCATCGCGAAAGAGAAGCAAGAGCTAATCGATCAGCCCGAGGTGGAACTCGCCGAGTTGGCGTTAATTTACGAACACAAGGGGCTGTCGCCGGCGACAGCAAAGAAGGTCGCTCAGGAACTCACCGATCACGACCCGATTCGCGCACACCTCGAAGCAGAGCTGAACATTCTCGAAGCACACATCGTCAACCCGTGGGCTGCCGCGCTGTCGTCAATGATCTCGTTCTTCGCAGGCGCGTTGCTCCCGTTCCTCACGGTGTTGTTCGCCGCGGAACAATTCCGCATTCCCGCGACCATCGTCGCGTCGATTATCGCTCTCGGGGCAACCGGAGCAGCCGGCGCATACCTTGGCGGCAGCTCGATGTGGAAATCAGTGATCCGAGTTGTTACCGGCGGCGCTGTAGCGCTCGGTGTGACGTTTGCGATCGGTTCGCTGTTCCACACCTCGGTGGGTTAGACCCCGAGCTTCTCGCGCAGGCCGGCGACGTGACCCGTTGCCTTGACGTTGTAGAGCGTGTGCGTCAAAACGCCGTTCTCGTCGATCACGAACGTTGAGCGGATGACGCCCTGAACTTCCTTGCCGTACATGTTCTTGGTGCCGAACGCACCGTACGCGTTGAGTGTTTCTTTGGAAGTATCGCCGAGGAGCAGGAACGGCAGCGACTCGTTGTCGATGAAGGTCTGCAGGTCTTTGGCCGGGTCGGGGGAAATGCCGATGACGACGAAGTTCTTCGAGGTGAACGCCGCCATGTTGTCGCGGAAGTCGCACGCCTGGGTAGTGCAGCCGGGGGTGGACGCCTTCGGGTAGAAGTACACGATGACGTTCTTGCCCGCGAAGTCGCTGAGCGAGTGCAGTGTTCCTTCCGCGTCGGGAAGTGTGAATTCGGGAGCCTTCTGGCCAACGGTGAGTGTCATGTCGCCAGAATACTCTGCTCGCTGGAGAGTTGCGGTGCTAGGTTCGATTCGTGAACGATTCCCGCATCGAAGCCGAATCGTGGGAGACGCTCCGCGCTCGCCACTCGGCGAAATGGCGTCGCTATCCAGAAGACGTCATCCCCATGCACGTCGCGGAAATGGACTATCCCGTCGCTGAACCGATCCGCGCAATGTTGGGTGAGCTGGTAGCCAAATCCGACATGGGGTATTTGGGTCCGATTCCCGAAATCGCCCCGGCGTTCGTGAAATTCGCCGAGGACCGCTGGGGGTGGACGCCCGACACGTCCAACGCACGACTAGCGCCCGACGTCGGTGTCGCAACCGTCGAGTTCTTGCGCGCTCATGGCGCGAAACGTGTTCTCATCACCTCGCCCGTGTACGCGGGATTCTGGCACTGGCTCGAAGAACTCGACATCGACATCGTCGACGTGCCGCTCACCGCCGACTTCCGTCTTGATCTCGAGGGAATCGAGCGCGAGTTCGCCAACGGTGTCGGCTACTTTTTGCTGTGCAACCCCCACAACCCGCTCGGTCGCGTGTTCGGACGCGACGAGTTGACCGCACTCGCGGACATCGCCGATCGGCACAATGCGGTCGTCATCTCGGACGAAATCCACGCTCCTCTGACGTATCCCGGAGTCGACTTCGTGCCCTATCTGTCTCTGGGGCGGCGGGACTGAAAGCCGCGTTCATCCTCGGGCATGGTTCGCGTGGCGCTGAACTGTTGCGCCCGCTTCCCGAAGCGATGCATTGGCGCTCCTCCATCCTCGGTGCGTTCTCGATGTCTGTCGCTTACCGTGACGGTGTCCAGTGGCTGGATTCGACGTTGGAAACGCTC
>JBEGTE010000160.1:0-2627 GCA_041179605.1 Actinomycetota bacterium
CGATTCTTGGCCTGCGCTTGTCGCTCAAGGTGGCTTCCGATGTGCAAGGCAATGTACGAGATCTCGTCCTCGTCGATGACGATGTCGCGTTCGCGCTGGATGGTGGAAGCAATAAACACGGCAATGTCCCAGACGAGCGGGTAGGACGCCTTTATCGATTTCTGAAGTGGATTGCGTGAGGGGGAGTCGTACTTGGCGCGGGTCACAAGGTGTCCGACATGCAGCGCGAGCCGATCGATGAGATCGTCATTACGCAACTCAATCAGGTACTCGTCGTGTACCAACTCGAGCGCCTTTGCCGTCGTCGCGCGGTCCGCCGGGTCGGCGCGGGCGGAATCCGAGTCGGCTCCCGGCGTGATGATTCGCGTTACAAGTTGCCGTGACAGATACCATTCCTCACGTGCACCGAGTTCGACATCGAAGTGTCGCTTGACCAGGTCGCGAAGGATCCCCGCGACGAACTGAGCATCCTCGTCGAGCGGCTGGTTGTCGTCGGGAAGAGTCAAACCTTGTCGAACGCGGTCGACGGCAATCGCGAGGTGCAACAGCACAGCGTCAATCCCGTATTCATTGACGATGAAGTGGTGGTAGTCGAGTCGTTCGATGAGGTCCGTCTTGAACTCGACCAGCGACTCCAGTTCAAACCTTTTCGCGATGGTGTCCAGGGACAGCAGTCCGGTGTCCGTCGTTTCGTGGATGAGGGTGGACAGTAGTCGACGCAGTTGGGGCTCGTCGGCTCGGAACGCAAGCACGTTGTCGACGCGGTCCAGTTGGACACCGACCTCGTCGGCAATCGCGCGAATCCGCTTGACGTCGTTCTCGATGGTCGGGGTCGACACGTGGAGGTCGGCGGCGAGGTCGTCGATAGCAACCCCATTCACGCTCTCGGCGAGTCGATGCGCGATGTGATGAGCGCGCTCTCGCGGTGTCGACGGAATGGAGTCCGGAGTGTCGTCGAACGCTGCACGGTAGGCGAAGTACGCATCGCGATTGAGGCGGTACCCAGAACTCGACGTCGCGATGATGTCAAAGGGATGAGCGGCGGATTTTGCGGCGGTGACGTAGGACCGAACACTTCGAGTGGACACGCCGAGTCGCTCAGCGAGGCTCGTGGCGGGAAGCCAATCCTCGCTCGCGCGAAGGAGCTCCAAGAGCCCCGTGTACTTGTCACTCATCTCAGCGAAAACTGTACAGACAATTCCACAGGGCACAATCGACTTCCGCGAGGGCGGAAACAGATGTATGCCCAAAACGGTCGTGTCGCGCGGTCGTTCATGACACAGTGGGATTCGTTCGAAAGGAGTGACGATGCTCACAGTTGCCATCGTGTGCGGCGCCGGTGCGTCCAGCACGTTCCTTGCACGTCGACTTTCGGACATCGCTCAGTCCGCCGGGTTCTCGTTTCGTTTCGTGCCTCATCCTCTTGACTCAGTAACAGTCGACACAGCCGATTTGGTCGCGCTCACGTCGCACGTCGTTTCCGACGAGGTGACTACCGACCTGACGTCTCGTGGAATTGCACACATCACTCTGCCAACCACCGTCCGTGGTGGATTCGGAGCCGACGACGCACTCGCGGCCATCGCCGAATTTTTCGGGAACAATGGACAGGAATCGGAAGCGATCGTGTCTTCCGCAGAATCGAAGGAAAACTAATGTCGACTCGTACCGCCACCATTGCCTCAGCGCACGGTCTCCATGCTCGTCCCGCCGCACTCTTCGTGCAGTCGGTCAACGACTCGGGCTTGGACGTCACCATCGAGAAGGACGGCCGCGACGCTCCCGCCGGCAGCATCCTCGGCGTCATCTCGCTTGCAATCAACCAGGGTGACACCGTCACCATCAGTGCTGAAGGCGACAACGCCGACGCAGTACTTGACCAGCTCGTCATCTTCCTCGAGACGGACCACGACGCCGAATGACGAACAAGGAACGCACGCTAACCGGAATTGGTGTCGGCCGCGGCATTGTCGTCGGTGATGTCCGACGAATGCCAGACCCGCTTCCGGAACCTGCGCAGACGAACAGCACGATCGGGCCCGACGCCGAACTGGCGCGTGCTCACTCGGCACTACAAGCCACCGCGCAGGACTTGCGTGACCGCGGTGCTCGTGCCGGTGGACTGGCCAAGGAAGTTCTCGACGCACTTGCGTTGATGGCAGACGACCAGATGCTGCTCGCCGACGTCAAGAACCGCATCGATCGCGGTGCGACTGCGGAGCGTTCCGTATTCGACGCCTTCGCTGGCTTTGCACAAATCCTCGAAATGGCGGGCGGCTACATGGCCGAACGCGCGGGCGATCTCGGCGACGTTGCGAACCGTGTCATCGCCAGAATCATGGGCGTCCCCGCTCCCGGTGTTCCTCAGTCGGACACTCCGTTCGTCCTCGTCGCACGCGATCTCGCACCGGCGGACACCGCACTGCTCGACTTCGACATCGTCAGAGCTCTCGTCACGACCGACGGTGGACCCACCTCGCACACGGCGATTCTCGCCCGCGAGAAGGGACTCCCCGCAATCGTCGGTGCGAAGGCGGCCGAAGTTCTCGTTGACGGAGACGTCGTGCTGGTTGACGCCGCCGATGGCGAGATCATTTTGCACCCGTCCGCTGTTCGCATTGAAGGCG
>JBEGTE010000161.1:0-2625 GCA_041179605.1 Actinomycetota bacterium
TGCAGGTCGTCGTAACGCATGTCCATCTCTTTGACGACCCACTGCAACGCCTCGGCGGCCTTCTTCGCGTTGGTGATGATCGGCGTGATGAGGTGCGGGACGCCCTGGTACGCCGACAGTTCGACGCGCTTGGGGTCGACGAGGATGAGTCGCACCTCGGCCGGGGTCGCACGCATGAGCAGCGACGTGATCATCGAGTTGACGAACGACGACTTACCCGCGCCGGTCGCACCCGCGACGAGCAGGTGGGGCATCTTGGCGAGGTTCGCGATGACGAACTGGCCTTCGACGTCTTTACCGACGCCGATTGACATCGGGTGAGTCGCCGCGATTGCTTGGGGTGAACGCAGCACGTCACCGAGGGTGACGATGTCACGGTCAGTGTTCGGGATTTCGATACCGATGGCCGACTTGCCGGGGATCGGGGTCAGGAAGGTGACCTCGTTCGAGGCGACCGCGTACTCGATGTTCTTGGACAACGCAGTAACACGTTCGACCTTGACACCGGGTGCGAGTTCGACCTCGTAACGGGTCACGGAAGGGCCACGTGTGAAGCCGGTGACTGCCGCATTCACATCGAATTGCTTGAGTACTTCGGTGATGGCAGCGATGACGGTGTCGTTGACGGGCGATGAGCCCTTCGGAGGCGCACCCTTCGCCAACATTGAATCCTTGGGCAACGCGTATGGCCGACCCGTGCGAATTGGCGTGACGCGGGTGCCGGTTTCGACGTCGTTGCCGGGCTCTTTCGCCTCAACAACGGGCTTCTCGGGGACTATGACTTCGGTCGGCGCTTCATCGGCAACAGCGGCCGGCGCCTCTCCCCCGTTAAAGTTGCGTGCGGCCTCTTCGGCCTTGAACATGTCGCCGATGATGCCCGTCGCGGAACGTTCGTCTTCGACCGGGGTGTCGAACGGCTTGTTCTTGTTTTTGCGGACGGTCCACCATGGCTTGCCGTCGCCGATGTCGCTGTGGCTGGAAACCCCGCCGAGAGGTCCGGTCACGCCGGGCTCCGTTGATTCGGGTCGAGGCTGGTGCGGGAACAGGTGTGCCCACAGTTCACGCACACGGGCAATCACGCGCGACGGCGGAGTCTTGGTGACGATGAGGGCGGCGAGTCCGATGAACAAAGAGAACAACGGAACGCTTGTCCACGCGGTGGCGGCATGCGTCAACCAGTCGGCCGCGACCCATCCGAGCAACCCGCCCGCGTTCGCGAGCGCCTTCGCGCCACCTGACGGCTGTGGCATGTTGCCCGCGATGTGTGCCAGTGCCGATGCGGACAGGATAAACACGGACAGTCCGAGCGCGATTCGGCGGTTGTCGACGTCTTGGGTTGGGTGGCGGAACAGCCACATCGCGAATAGGACGAGCACGATCGGCATACCGAAGGCGATTCGCCCAAGGAATCCACCCATCGTGTAGTTTTCGACGGTCTGAATCCACTCGACCTTCGGCAGGAACCATTCGGTCAGAGCGCCGATCGCGGCGAACAGGACAAGTGTGAACGGGAGTCCGTCGCGTCGCTCTTCTGGCAGAACCTTGTCGGTCATGAAGAGGCGGAATGTCGCGCCTGTTCCGTGTGCGAGCGCCATCCAGAATCTAACGACGAGTCCGGGACCGGTCGCCGCCGCGGACGCGGGAACGCGAGGCAGCGGGCGGGTTCCACCTGCGCCTCTCGAATTGCCCGCTTTGGGGCGCGTCGGACGAGCCATGTCGGTAACGATACCCGCGGGCTGCCCCGCCGTTACGGCGCGACACAGCACGAAAGACGGCGGGTTAGCCGCGTTCCAACGGACTGCGAACCGCTCGCAGAATGACGGAGGCGGCGAGTGACGTGATGAACACGTAAGACATGGTCAATGCCTGCAGGTACGGACCGAAAAACGCGCTCGCGGCGAGACCGGCGATGAGGATGGAGAACTCACCACGTGACACCAGGAAAGCACCGGCACGAAGCCACGCGCGAGGATCCGACATGTTCCGCGCAACAATCCACCCGACGAACATCTTCCCGGCGATTCCGAGCACCGCGAGGAGGATCGCGATGGGCAGGACACCGGGGATGTCTGCGGGGTTGACTGCAAGTCCGAAGAATACAAAGAAGATGGCGGCGAACAGGTCGCGAAGAGGCGAGAGTCGCAGACGCACCGCCTCGGCAACTTCACCGGTCAAGATGAGCCCGACGAGGAACGCGGCAACCGCGCTGGAGAACCCGACCATCTCGGACAGGCCGGCTGCGACAAGTGCCGCACCGAACACCGTCAACAACAACGCACCCTGCGAATTCGTGTTGAGAACACGGGCGAATGCGTTTTTTCCCTTGAACGAAATAAGAATCGCGAGAGATGTGATCGCGAGCGCCACCCCGACGGAGATGACACCGGCGAGGGCGCCGAGTCCCGCGAGGATCGTCGACACGAGGGGCAGATAGGGCGCGAGCGCGAGGTCTTCGATGACGAGCACCGTGGTGACGCGTCTGGACACCTCGGAGCGGTTCCAGCCGGATTCCTTCATCATCTGTGCGGCGATACCCGACGAACTGACGTACGTGATTCCTCCGAGGATGATGGCGCCGAGAATTCCCCAACCCATCAACAAGGCGACGATCCCGCCGGGGATGGC
>JBEGTE010000162.1:0-2618 GCA_041179605.1 Actinomycetota bacterium
AATATCGGTCGGGGTTGTCGCCCGCGTCGACTTCTGTTGGATGTCGTCTCGGTACATCGTCACATCGAGCGTTCCGACCTCAATTTGCTGCGGTTGAATTCGAGAGACGATGTCGGCAAGACGCTTGGCGAGGAACACGCCGCGCGTGGGGATCCCGAGGAATACAAGGCCGGTTCGCCCACGCTGAGATTCGACGATTTCATGACCAATACGAGTCAACGCCCGGTCGATATCGGGCCTGGTGAGGACGATACGCGCCACTACACCCTTCCTTTCCGCCTCACAGGACGCTTTTAAAGGATCTGGTTGATGTCTAGATTAGCGGACGATTCAGGATTCGCGAACAATTGCGCCGAGGACTCCCGCGATGAACCGCCCGGCGTCATCCGAGCCATACTCCTCCGCGAGAGCAATCGCCTCGGAACGAACCGCGTCCTTCGGTGCATCCGAGAACAGCAGTTCCCACACCGCGAGGCGCAGAATCGCACGGTCGACCGCGAACAAACGATTCAGCGTCCAGTCCTTCAGGTGCGCCGAAATCTGCTCGTCAATCGTCGACTGCTGCGCGTCGACACCCCTCACGATGTCACGGACGTACTGCAGTTCCGACAGAGGTTCGAGCTTCGCGGTCTCACGAACATCGAACTCGTCGAGGGCGACGGCGAGTGATTGCCCGCGCTGCTCTGCCGAATACAGCAGGTCGAACGCGGCCTTACGGGCCTTATGCCTGGCCGACACTAGTCGGTGATACGGCCGAGGTACGAGCCGTCGCGCGTGTCGATCTTGACCTTGGTGTCCTGTTCGAGGAACAGGGGAACCTGAATCTCGAGTCCGGTCTCAACGGTCGCCGGCTTCGTGCCGCCGGTCGAGCGGTCGCCCTGCAGTCCGGGCTCGGTGTACGTGATTTCGAGCACAACCGAGGTGGGAAGTTCGATGTAGAGCGGGGTGCCGTTGTTCATCGCAATCTGGACCGACTGGTTTTCGAGCATGAAGTTCTTGGCGTCGCCCACAACAGCGCTCGACACGGTGATTTGGTCGTAATCGGTGAGATCCATGAAGACGTAGCCGTCGCCGTCCTGGTACAGGTACTGGTAGTCGCGGCGGTCGACGGTCTCGAAGTCCACCTTGGTGCCGGCGTTGAACGTACGGTCGACGACCTTGCCCGTCATGACGTTCTTGAGTTTCGTGCGGACGAACGCGCCACCCTTACCGGGCTTGACGTGCTGGAACTCGATGACGGTCCACAGTTGACCGTCGATGTTGAGTACGGAGCCGTTCTTGATGTCGTTCGTTGTTGCCATGGTTGTTCCTTGTGTGTTCGATGGTTGACGTGAAAACTAGGCGCGACGTTGGCGGACAGCGTCGAGTGCGAGGTGGTACGAGTTGACTCCGAAACCGGCGATGACGCCCGTCGCAACCGCGGAAATCACGGAGTTGTGTCGGAAGTCTTCGCGTGCGTGCGGGTTGGAGATGTGGACTTCGACAAGCGTGCAGCCGGCCCCGGTCACAATCGCGACGGCGTCACGCACCGCGTACGAATAGTGGGTGAAGGCAGCGGGGTTAAGGATGACATCTGCTTGGGAGTCCGCGGCTTCGTGAAGCCACCCGATCAGTTCGGCTTCGTCATTCGTCTGCCGAACCTCGATCGTCTCCCCTGTTGTAGCGGCGCCTTCGAGCGATGCGACAAGGTCTGCGTAGGTGGTCGAACCATACACATCGGGTTCACGAGTACCCAATCGCGACAGATTGGGCCCGTTGAGTACCAGTACGCGAGCCATGTGACCAGCCTACCCAGCGATTTCGCCGTACGCCGCGAAGAGAATCGACTCGTCGGGCACGGCGGTGACGGTAGGACGGCCGATGTCGTCGAGCAGGACAAAGCGCAACGCCGCTCCGCGCGCCTTCTTGTCTCGACGCATCGTGGACAGCAACGCATCCCAGCGCCCAGATGGGTACGTGAGCGGCAATCCCAACAACTCCCCCAGAACGCGACGGTGGCGATCGACCGAAGCGTCCGACAGTCCTCGCGTGATTCGTGACAGCTCGGCAGCAAACATCATTCCGATCGAGATCGCGGCGCCGTGACGCCAGCGGTAACGTTCGGCGTGCTCGATCGCGTGGCCCAGTGTGTGTCCGTAGTTGAGAATTTCGCGGAGTCCCTGTTCGGTGAAATCAGCTGACACCACGGTTGCCTTCACCTGGATGGCGCGACGCAACACTTCGCGACCGGTTTCCGTAGTGGGGTCGAGAGCACCGGCGAGGTCGCTCTCGATGAGGTCGAGAATCGTCGTGTCGGCGATGAACCCGGCCTTGGCAATCTCGGCGAACCCCGCGCGGGCTTCCGTCTCTGGCAGCGTCGCGAGGATGTCTGTATCGACAAGCACTGCGGCCGGTGCGTGGAAAACACCGACCAGGTTCTTACCCTCCGAGGTGTTGATTCCGGTCTTGCCGCCGACCGAGGCGTCAACTGCTCCCAACACCGTGGTCGGAATGTTGACGAACCGCACACCACGCAACCACGTAGCAGCGACGAAACCGGCAAGATCTGTGGCTGCGCCGCCTCCGAGGCCAATCACGGCGTCCGAACGGGTGAAATCGGCTTGACCCATGATTCCCCA
>JBEGTE010000163.1:0-2611 GCA_041179605.1 Actinomycetota bacterium
AACGACGAAGGTGAACGCCGTAACGTCTCGATTCCGGACGGGCTTGCTCCCGATGAACTGACCCTCGAAAAGGCACAGGAACTTCGCGACGCACCAGAGCCCGGTTCGACCGCAATCGGCGTCAGCGCAGACGGGTCAAGCATGATCACCGCCCGTGTGGGTCGGTTCGGCGCGTACATCGTTGAGCAGCCCGTCGACGCGGAAATCCTTACCGGGTCCGAAGGCGTCTACACGCTTCCCGAATGGACTCCCCGCAAGGTCAAGGGTAAAGACCCGAAGCCGCGCACCGCGTCGCTGTTCAAGTCGATGGACCCAACAACCGTTGACCTCGAGACCTGCATCCAGTTGTTCTCGTTGCCGCGCACCGTCGGGGTCGACCCCGAATCCGAAAAGCCAATCACCGCACAGAACGGACCGTATGGACCGTACCTCAAGCGCGGGACCGAATCGCGTTCGCTCGAGAACGAGGAACAGATTTTCGCAATCACCCTCGACGACGCTCTCGCCCTGTTTGCACAGCCCAAGTACGGTTCGCGTTCGGCGTCCAGCATCAAGGAACTCGAGCCGGATCCCGTCTCGGGCAAGCCCATCAAGATCAAGAGCGGCAAGTTCGGCCCGTACGTAACTGACGGAGAAACAAACGCCACGATTCCCGCCGGCGAAGTCCCTGAAGAGGTCTCGTTCGACCGCGCGGTCGAGTTGCTTGCTGACCGTCGCGCAAAGGGACCCGCCAAAAAGCCCGCTCGTCGAACGAGAGCCACGTAAGTGTCGGGGCTTTTCATCACGCTTGAGGGCGGTGACGGAACTGGCAAGAGCACCCAAATCGGTTTGCTTCAGGAATGGTTCGAATCGCACGGTCGCGAGGTCGTCAAGACACTTGAGCCCGGCGGTTCCGATTTCGGCAAGGAAATTCGCGAAATAGTCCTTCACAGCCGTGGGCACATCGTCCCCCGTTCCGAGGCACTTTTGTACGCGGCGGACCGGGCACACAACGTCGCGACCAATGTGCGTCCCGCGCTCGAAAGGGGCGCCGTCGTCATTCAGGACCGGTACATCGATTCGTCGGTGGCGTATCAGGGTGCGGGGCGAGTCCTTGACGCGACCGAGATTCGCGACCTGTCGATGTGGGCAACCGAGGGGCTCGTTCCCGACCTCACCGTCGTGCTCGATCTCGACCCTGTGGTCAGCCGTGAACGGTTGCTGTCCGAGAACAAAAAGTTCGACCGACTTGAGTCACAAGAGCTCGACTTCCACGTCCGCGTCCGCGACGCGTATGTGGCGATGGCGGAAGCCGAGCCGAATCGATTCGTCGTCATCGATGCAACCCTCGACAGACTAGAAATCCGTGATCTCATCATCGACAGGGTTGGTCGACTCGGATGACCCGACTGTGGGATGACCTTGTCGGCCACGACGCCGTCATCGCCCAGATGCGCGCGGCGGCCGCCCACCACGACACGCTCGCGCAATCGTGGCTCATCACTGGCCCAGCGGGAAGCGGCAGATCGTTGGTTGCCCGCGCGTTTGCCGCTGACCTGCTCAATGACGGCGATGACCCTGACGCGATCGACCGTCAGGTCCGAAGCGGTACTCATCCCGACCTCACCGTCCTCGTCACCGAACGCGTGCTCATCACGATTGACGAGGTCCGCGATCTGGTCGAGGCGTCGTACCGTTCGCCGGTCAACGCACCGTGGCGAGTCATCATCATCGAGGACGCCGATCGCATGGTCGAACGCACCTCGAATGTGCTTCTCAAGGCGCTAGAAGAACCACCGCCGCGCACGATTTGGGTGCTCTGCGCTCCCAGTGAAGCAGACGTGATTCCCACCATCCGCTCGCGCGTTCGTTCCGTTCGACTCGGTGTTCCACCAATCTCCGCCATAGCGAAAATGCTGGTCGAGCGTGACGCTGTCGACCCAGCCGTCGCGGAACAGTCCGCCCGCCACGCGCAGTCCCATATCGGAATGGCGCGAAGGCTTGCGACGTCGGAGGATGCGCGCGACAGACGTGACCGTTCGCTGCGCTTGATTATCGGAATCAATGCAGTGTCGGAGGCAGTTTTCGCGGCTGGCGACATCGTTGCCCTCGCGACGGAAGACGCCAAGGCCTACACCGAAGCGCGCGACGAGTCTGAACGGGCGGAGTTCCTGCGACAGTTGGGAATTGCGCCAGGCGAGGCTGTGCCCCCCGGACTTCGCGCACAAGTCAAACAGCTCGAAGAAAACCAGAAGCGCCGCGCGACACGTTCGCTGCGCGATGGCATCGACCGCGTCTTGACGGATGCTGAGTCGCTCTATCGCGACATTCTCGTCCTCGCCTTGGGCGGTGACGTGCCGTTGACGAACGAGGAACTTCGTGCGGAAATGGAACAGTGGCTGACGCGCCATAACGCCGAACACGCGATTCGAATCATCGATGCGATTGACGGTGCACGCCACCGAATCGATCGGAACGTGCAGCCGGTCCTCGCGCTGGAAGCCCTGTTTGTCGTGGCGACGGGGCTCGTCGGCAGCACGGCGTAGTCACCCAAGTTCGCCATCGGCAACCGTGCTAATCTAGTTCGGTTGCCGTTTGGCACGCCGCCTTAGCTCAGTCGGTAGAGCGTCTC
>JBEGTE010000164.1:0-2605 GCA_041179605.1 Actinomycetota bacterium
CCCATGGTGTGCGCGGTTGTTGTTGAACCAGCATCGTTGATGCTGTGGACGGAGAACTCGAACGTTCCCGGCTCCGTCGGAGTCCCCCAGATTTCGCCCGTCACCGTGTCGATTTCGATTCCGGCCGGGACATCGCCTGACAACGCAAATTCGGGTGCGGGGTACGCGTTCACTGCTACAGAGTCGCTCAAGGGCTCATCCACGGTGGCGGTTGCGGGCAACTCGTTGTCGGTCCACTCGGGAATCTGTTGCACCTGGATTGTCTGAACCGTGGAATCGCCAAAACTGACCCCTTCACCGTTGGACGCGCGAAGTCGGAAATGGAAGGTACCCGGCACAACAGTCGAACCGGAAATGTGCCCTGTTTCGGGGTTCAAGGAAAGGCCAGAGGGCAATCCGTCGAAGTCGGTGTCGGAGGTTTCGCATCCGCAACTCAGGAGTTCGTAAACATCAACGACCCCCGTGAAGGCCGCGTAACCCGAATACGACTCGTTGAGCAGGGTGATTGGTTCGATAGCGTCAGAATGTGCATACACGGGTCGTTCCCAGATTCGCACCGTGAAGGTGTCACTCGTCGCAGTTAGCGAATCAATGAGCGCGTTGGTCGCGCGAATGGTGAACGAATACAAACCAGCATCGGTTGGTGTGCCCAAAATCTCGCCGGAGTCTTCATCGAGGTACAGCCCTGGCGGCATTTCACCTGATGCTATTTCGTAGTAGACCGAGGGATACCCGGTCGCTAGGACCTCACCGTAAAAGGAATCTCCGACGAATCCTGGTGAAGGGACGTCCTCGACGTAAATGACCGGCGTCGAACCGACGGTGATGGTCGAATAGGTGGTGGCGGACCCTTCGACGTTCGATGCGGTAATTCCAAACTCGTACTCGCCGATGGCGCTCGGGACGCCAGAAACAGTTCCCGTTTCTGTGTTCAAGATCAAGCCGGGTGGCATGTCACCAGAGGTCACTTCGTAGGTCGCGGCAGGGTAGGCCGTCGCGGAAACGGAATCCGAAAACGCCGATCCGCGCACCGCGGTCATCACGATCAACGGATCACCGGGCGAGAAGGTGGGGGCGCGGTTCACGGTGATTGACTGGACTGCCGATTGGCTTGTCCCGAAGACGTTGGTGGCGGTCACGCGGAATGTGTGTTCACCGGTCGAGGTCGGGGAACCGGAAATTGCGCCAGTGCTGGAGTTGAGTGTCATCCCCGTGGGGATTGCTCCCGCCGAAACAGAATATGTTGGGGCCGGGTATCCCGCGGTGTCCGCACTTGAGACCGACGAACTTGTGGAGTAACTGAACGTTGAGGACGTCGTTTTGCCGGCTAGATCTGGCGGACTACCGATGGTCATTGAAAGATCATTCGTCGCTGTACTCGCGACGGTTTCACCACTGGTCGCCGTCGCCGCGACACGGAAAACGTATGTTCCGTGCGCTGAGGAAGAGCTCGGCGCCGTCCCTGTAATTTCACCGGTGGAAGAGTTGATCGACAGCCAGCTCGGAGCGCCGCTAGTTTCGCCCGCAGTTAGTGAGCGTGATGGGCCGGTGAACGCGTATGCGATGGTGCCAGTTCCCGAGGCGGCAACGGAATCGGACACTGATTCACCGAGTAGTACTTCCTGGTTTGAAGTGTCAAGACCTTGGTCGCTCCAGTTAATGCTTGCCACGGGAGTTGTGGGAATCTCGGGCGGAGCGGAAGTCTTGAGGATTCCGTATTGCTCAAGTGTGAGGACAGTCCCGTTGTTGAGGACTACACCGGAACGTTCGCCACCGTAGAGCGGTCCTGATTGGGTGTACGAAAGTTCGACAGAACCGTCTTGACTGAGGATTCCCGTAATGGTGATTGTTGTAACTGCGGCACCGTAATTTCCATAGGGACGTGCGACATATTCGATTTGAAAACCGCCGTCACTGATGGAGATGTCGAATCGCGTGTCGTCTTGAACGTCCCACCAGTCACGTGCGTAAAGAGAAATTGACGGCGTTGACGGCCAGTTAGCGTACGCATTGTCTTCGCGTCCGAACGCAATGACCGAGTTGGTGGTTGCGAAGAGGCGCGTGAACTGAACTCCGTCAAAAGTGACGGGGTTTCGAAGAGGGATTTCATAGGAGACGTCATCGCCACCACATGTTTGGTAGACAGCCACCGTGCCAGCGGTGTTGAGCGGGAGCGCGGAGCCGGGCGAATAACAGACTGCCCAGGCTGGTGTCGGCGTCCCGAGCCCGCCTGCCAGAAAGATAATCGCTGAAGCGATGGCGATGATGAACGCACGTGCGACGACCTCCAGCGCGGCACTTGTCCGTGACAAGGCGCTGAGCTGTAGCGTTCGAAGGGTACGCACGGGGTGAGGTCATCTTTCGACTATGAACCGATGGAAGGTACCCTTCAGAATACCCGAAAACCCCTTATTTTCCGCCTTGGGGTTGACGCCGAGGTGACGATTTAGCGCGGAAGGTTGGCCTCGATCGCCGAGACAATCGACGGGTCGGTGGGCTTGGTCGTGGGTCGGAACCGCAGCACATCGCCGGACGGCGAGACGAGGAACTTTTCGAAGTTCCAGCGGATGTTTCCGGCCATTCCGCGTTCGTCCTTTGCTTTGAC
>JBEGTE010000165.1:0-2570 GCA_041179605.1 Actinomycetota bacterium
GAAGGCCCCGAACCGTTTCCGATCCGGGGCCTATCGCGTGCGCGAGGGGGGACTTGAACCCCCACGCCCAATAAGGGCACTAGCACCTCAAGCTAGCGCGTCTGCCATTCCGCCACCCGCGCGCGAGTCACATCACTGCAACGAGACACAACACTATCAGGAATTGAGCGGGCGCAAAAACGGTACGGTTGTTGCGTGACCGACACCCCCGAGACACTGTCCGAGACGGCGCGCATCGCCCGCGACCTCATCCGTTTCGACACCTCGAACTGGGGCAACGGAGTCGCCAACTCTGAAACCGAAGCGGCTCATTATGTCGGCGATTTCCTCGAGTCGTTGGGGCTGACCGTCCAGTACATCGACGCAGCGCCCGGTCGCACCTCGGTCGTCACCCGCGTTCCCGGCGCCAACCCCGACCTGCCCGCGCTCGTCGTGCACGGTCACCTTGATGTCGTTCCGGTCGACCCCGCTCACTGGACGGTCGACCCGTTCGCCGGCGAAATCCGCGACGGAATGTTGTGGGGTCGCGGTGCGGTCGACATGAAGAACATGGACGCGATGATCCTCACGTCGCTCGCCGAGATCCTGCGCGCGGGGGACAAGCCCAACCGCGAACTCGTCGTCGTGTTTTTCTCCGACGAAGAAAACGGCGGCGAGTACGGCTCGCATCACCTCGTCACGAAACACCCCGAGGTTTTCGCGGGCGCAACCGAGGCGATCAGCGAGGTTGGTGGGTACTCCGTCACCCTCGGCGACCAGCGCGCATACCTGATCCAGTCGGGGGAGAAGGCGCTCATCTGGGCGACCCTGACCGCCCACGGTGACGCCGCGCACGGCTCGCGCGTCATCCCCAACAACGCGGTCACGAAACTTGCTGAGGCGGTCGTAAAGTTGGGGCGAACCGACTGGCCCGTTCGACTCACCACCACGACCACCGCTCTCGTCGAGCAACTCGCCGCGGTTCTCGGTTGCGACCCCGACACCGACCCGCGTGACGTTGTCCGCGCGGCGGGCGTCGCCTCTGGTTTCCTGCTTCCGTCGCTGTCGACGACGAGCAACCCGACTCAACTGAACGCGGGCTACAAGCAGAACGTCATTCCCGATACCGCGAGCGCCGTCATCGACATTCGCCCGTTGCCGGGAACAGAGGACGAGGTGCTGGCACAGATTCGCGACATCATCGGTCCCGACATCGACATCACGATTCAGGTTCAGGATGTGGGGTTGGAGAACGAGTTTGACGCACCGATTGTGGATGCGATGAAGCGCACGCTGTCGGCGGCGGATCCCGGCGCCGTCATGTTGCCGTACCTATTGTCGGGCGGAACGGACAACAAGGCGTTGTCGATGCTCGGAATCACGGGGTACGGGTTTGCCCCGCTGCGCCTTCCCGCCGACCTGGATTTCCCCGGCATGTTTCATGGGGTGGATGAACGTGTGCCTCTCGACGCCCTCGATTTCGGACACCGTGTGCTCACCGATTTCCTTCGCACGTACTAGAGAATTACCGAATGGACTATTCGCGCATCGGTGAAGCAATCATCCTGGGTCTTATTCAGGGTCTGACCGAGTTCCTTCCGATTTCGTCGAGTGCTCACTTGCGCATCACTGGCCTTTTCCTACCTGGCGCAACCGACCCTGGTGCAACGTTCACCGCCATCACGCAGATCGGAACCGAGCTGGCGGTCATTTTGTATTTCGCTCGTGACATCGGAAACATCATTCGCTCGTGGTGGCTCAGCGTCTTTTCCAAGGGCAAGGGCGCCGGTCGTTACCTGACCCCAGAACAGCGTGCCGAGTCGCGACTGGGGTGGTACATCATCGCGGGAACCGTGCCCATCGGCGTGGCGGGCATCCTGTTGCAGGACACCATCCGCGAGACGTTCCGTTCGCTCTGGCTCATCTCGGCGACTCTCATTGTGTTCGGCATCATCCTGTTGCTGGCCGACCGACTGGGCAAGAACGAGCGCGTGATGCGTGACATGTCGGCCGGTCACGGTATCGCGGTGGGTCTGGCGCAGACCCTTGCCCTGATTCCCGGCGTTTCCCGTTCTGGCGCGACGATCTCGATGGCTCGTGCCCTCGGTTATGACCGCGAGGCCGCCGCGCGCTTCGCATTCCTGCTCGCCATCCCCGCGGTTCTCGCATCGGGCTTCTACGAGTTGTACACGGCAATCAAGGACGCGAATGACCCGTCACTTGCGAATATTCACGCGTATTCCCTGCCGCCCTATTCCTGGCTGGAAACCCTCACCGCGACCACCGTCGCGTTCGTTGTGGGCCTTGCGGTCATCGCGTTCCTGATGCGGTACCTCAAGACGCGCTCGTTCCTGCCGTTCGTGATTTACCGCATCGCGCTCGGCGGCACACTGCTCGCACTGCTCGGCGCAGGCGTCATTCAGGGCTAATCGCGGCTAGGAACCCTGCGAACCGTCGTCGGTTGACCGCAGGAACCGCTCGAACTCTTCGGCGATCGATTCGGCGTCGGCCTCCTCCGCGTCACCGCTGATGTCACGTTCTTCTTCGAGCCGGTGAATGTATTCGGACATGTCCTCGTCACCCTCGGCCAT
>JBEGTE010000166.1:0-2566 GCA_041179605.1 Actinomycetota bacterium
TCCCGCATAAATGAACGTGATGTACGCCGTGACCGCGAGAACGAGCGGGATTCCGATGACGGACGAACCGGCGATGTTGAATCCGGGCACGATTCCCGTGATGTTAAGGAACAACACGAGGAAGAAGATGGTGGTGAGGATCGGAAGGAAGCGACGGCCGTCCTTCTTGCCCAGCAGGTCCTCGGCGATGTTGACGCGAACGAGGTCGAGTCCCATCTCGATGAGGGCTTGGAAGCGGCCGGGAACGATCTTCATGTTGCGCGTTCCGAGCCAGAAGAGGACAACGAGCAACGTGACCATGATCATGCGGATGATCATGATGCGGTTCATCGCGAACGGAGTGCCCTCGAAGAGGACGATGTCCGGGAAGAACTCGGTGATCGAGGGAGCGTGGAACTCAACGCCTGAACTGAGAACGAGGCTTGTCAGTCCGTTCAGCAAAGCGTTCTCCTTGGCTCGAGCGCGGGGTACAGCACCGCACAGGGCATCACTGCTTATGACCCTATCATGTCGACGACCGGCACACGAGCCCGTGACACGGCGACGACGTCGCTGATGAGTGCCCCGATGACGGCAACGATGACACTAGCGAACGCGATCACGGAGTTGAGTTCAGAAACGTTCTTGATGAGGAAAAGAGCACCGATGAACAGGACGAATTTGAGCAACCAAGCCCCCAAAACGGTGGCGAAGAAGGCGCCCGACGCGATGGTTCCGCCGGACAACTTGTGGCCGAGCAGGATCGATGCGGCGGTGACGCCCATGAAGACGAACGCGATTGCCGCGCCGATGAACGCGCTGATGACGCCCGTCCACCCGTCGATGCCGAACCCGATGACTCCCCCGACGACTCCGATGCCGCCAGTGATGGCGGCGCCGAGAATCAGGGACGAGCGGATCGCCTTGTTGGCGAGTTGGACTGCGGTGGTCATGAGTCGGACTCCTTGCTGGCGCTCGCCGGCTTCTTTTTGCGCGCGAGTGGCGCGAGGGTGAGGTACGTGGTAACGAGGAAACCGGCGAGGACGATTCCCGCCGCGATTCCTGCGCGGACAAACATGAACAACAACGCACCGACGGACGCGACGGTTGTCCAGGCATAGAGGACGAGAACCGCGCGCAGGTGCGAGTGCCCCATGTCGAGGAGTCGGTGGTGCAGGTGCTTGCGGTCGGCGGTGAACGGCGATTTTCCGTTGAGCAGGCGGCGGGTGACCGCCATCCCGAAATCGAGTAGCGGGATGAGAAGCACCGCAAGCGGAATCACCAGCGGGATGAACGCGGGGATGAACTGTTTGGGGTCGACCGTGCCGGGGTCGACCGTGCCGGTGACGGAGATTGTCGAGCCCGCCATGATGAGCCCGATGACGAGAGCCCCTGAATCACCCATGAACATCTTGGCGGGGTACGCGTTGACGGGCAGGAAGCCGATCAACGCACCGCACAGGGACGCCGTGAGCAGGGTCGCGAGGTTGAAGTAGTTCTGGTGTCCGGGCCCGATGGCGAGGATGTACGAATAGATGAAGAACACGGTCCCCGCGATGAGCGAGACGCCGGCGACGAGACCGTCGAGACCGTCGATGAAGTTGACGGCGTTCATGACCAGCACGACCGCGAACACGGTGAGGATCAGTGACATCGTCGGAGACAAGAGGATGATTCCGCCGAACGGCAGGCTCACGATCTGAATTCCCGACCACGCCATCACACCAGCCGCGATGAGTTGTGCGCCGAGTTTGGTCAGCCAGTCGATGTCGTACAGGTCGTCGAGTATTCCGACTATCGCCATCAGCGCGATGGCGATGGACATTCCGATGACGGGCAGCGGGTCAACGAACACGCGGTCGAACGCGGGAAGTACGGTCGCCAGGCCGAAGGCCGCGCCGACACCGAGGACGATGGCGACTCCCCCGAGTCGCGGTGTCGGGGTCGTGTGAACATCGCGGTCGCGGATGCCGGGGTAAATCTTGTACTTGTGACTGAGCTTCAGCATGACCTGAGCGGCCGTGAAACTGACAATCGCGGAAATCAGTCCGACGTAGATGTAGTTCATGCGTCGTCGCCAATCCCTCCGACGACCGCGCGAATTGCGTCGCGCGAGATGACCCCGTCGCGCAGAATTCGAACCGGTTTTCCGTCGACGGTCGGCGTACAGTCGACGATGGTCGAGCCGGAACGTGCGTCCGACGCAGTGCCACCGTCCAGGTACACCTCGACGGTCTCCCCCAATTGCTCGAGCGCCTCGGCGGCGGTGAGTGCGGCGGGTTCGCCCGTGCGGTTCGCGCTTGACACCGCAAGCGGTCCGGTTGTCTTGAGAAGTTCGAGTGCGATGGCGTTGTCCGGCATGCGCACTGCAACGGTTCCGCCGGTGTCGCCCAGATCCCACGTCAACGTCGGACGGGCGGGGACGACGATTGTGAGTCCGCCAGGCCAGAACGCGTCCGCCAGAGCGGTCATCTCGGGGGTGACAGTTTCCGCGAGAGCGGTGAGCGTCTCGGGTCCGCCGATGAGGACGGGCGGCGGGGACTGACGTCCTCGGCCCTTGGCGTCGAGGAGTCCCTGCACCGCCTTC
>JBEGTE010000167.1:0-2543 GCA_041179605.1 Actinomycetota bacterium
CGCTTCGAAAAAGAGGTCAAGGGCAAGAAGATGGAGCCCGAAGTTCTTGCCACCGCGATCGAAGCGAAGTCGATTCTGGACGGCGGAACCCCGTTGTCGCTCGCGCCCAAGTTCGATGCGACCCCCATCAGGGAACTCGGCCTTTTGACGTCGAAGCCGGTCCTGTTCATCTTCAACGTCGACGAGTCGATCCTCACGGATGCCGGCAAGAAAGCCGCACTCGCCGAGCTCGTCGCACCAGCCAAGGCAGTTTTCCTCGACGCGAAGGTCGAGAGCGAACTCATCGACCTCGACCCCGCCGACGCGATGGAACTTCTCGAATCGACCGGTCAGACCGAAAGTGGTCTTGACCAACTCGCCCGCATCGGGTTCGACACCCTGGGATTGCAGACGTACCTGACGGCCGGTCCGAAAGAAGCCCGGGCGTGGACAATCGGCAAAGGCTGGAAGGCTCCGCAGGCTGCCGGAGTCATCCACACCGACTTCGAAAAGGGATTCATCAAAGCGGAAATCGTGTCTTTTGAGGACCTCGTCGCGTGCGGTTCAATCGCCGAAGCCCGCGCGAAGGGTAAAGCCCGTATCGAAGGTAAGGACTACGTCATGCAGGATGGCGACGTCGTCGAATTCCGATTCAACGTGTAAGGAAAAATATGGAACTTCTCAACATCAACTGGCTCGCGGTACTCGTCGCATCGCTGTCATCGTTTGCAATCGGCGCGGTGTGGTTCGGTCCAAAGACGTTCTATCCCGTCTGGATGAAGGCACTGGGGCGAAAGTGGCCGGCAGAGCGCGTCGACATGACCGGTGGTGAAACCGCCCTGCTGTTCGGCGGCACCTACATCGCTGCGCTTGTTCAGGTTGTGGCCCTCGCCGTCGTCATCGGGTTTGCTCGTCTCCTCGCTCCTGGTTTTGGAGCGGGAACGGGAGCAGCATTCGGATTCTTCCTGTCGGTCGGGTTTGGCGCGTTCGCGTCCCTCTCACACCGCCTGTTCGGCCAGGCCGACCACAAGGGCGTCAACGCTCTCAAGGTGTGGTTGATCGAGGTCGGTCAGGACGTCGTTGCAGTGACCGTCGCCGGCGCAATTTTGGGAGCCTGGGTCTGACCATGACCGACAAGGTTCAAGGACCGAAGTCGTACTTCCCCTCAATCGAGAAGAAGTACGGTCAGCCCATCGAACACTGGATGGGGTTGCTCGACGCGCACGCGCGTGACCTCAAGCACATGGAACAAGTCGAGTGGTTGAAGTCGAACCACGGGTTCGGCCACGGGCACGCGAACGCACTCGTCGCCGTCTTCCGACAGGACCGCGGGCTCTAAGTTTTCCGCCGTTGCTAGGCTGAGCGGGTGCCCACCGCTCTGAAGCCCTACTCCGCTACGACCTGGTTTTTCACGGTCTTCACCATGTTCTTCGGACGTGGGTTCCTGTACTCGTCGTGGTCTAGTCGCGGCCCGGAAGTTCGGGAGCGTCTCGGAATTTCCATCACCGACATGGGAATCGTCGCAACTCTGTTTGCTGCCGGCGCAATTCTCGGCGTGCTGTTGTCCGGGAGATTCGTCGCTCACCGCGGCTCGCGTCCGCTCGCAATCCTGACTTTCGTAGGAATGCCCGCCATGATGGCGCTCGCCATCACGGGCGTTGTCATCGGCTCATTCCCCTTGACCGCAGCCGCGATGTTCCTGTACGGACTGCCGTTCGGCGCCGCCGATTTCGTCTCGAACGTCGAAGGGTCGGAACTCGACCGTGCGTCAACGAAGAGCCGTCTGCCCATGTTGCACGGTGGGTACTCAATCGGTGTACTAGCCGGTGCGAGCTTCACCGCGATCCTCATTGCGTCGGGCGTCCCGCTGGAAATCCAGGTCGGCATCACGTTAGTCGCGATCGGCGCTTTTGCCGTGTACCGAGTCGCGCGAATCCCCGCGCACCACGGCCGACCCACCCACGAGATGAGCGACACCACTGAGGTGCGCCCTAAGCTGACGCCCTCTGGCCGTCGCCGCCTCACCATCATTTCGTCGATCGCATTCGTATTCGTTCTTGCGGAAGGCGCCGCGGCAATCTTCATCCCGCTCGCGCTGGTCGAGGCTGGTCGAACGGAGTCGGAAGCAGCCTTCGCCTATACGCTGTACGCGCTGGGAATGGCGATCACCCGAGTCGTCGGAGGATGGATTGTCGACCGAATCGGTCGTTCCCGTGTCGTCTTGTTCTCCTCCGTCATCGCCGCAGTCGGCGTCGCGTTGTTTGCGATGTCGGCGCTCGGTCCGTTCGAGTTCGTTGGTGCATTGCTCTGGGGCATTGGAAACTCTCTGCCTATCGCGATGACGGTCTCCGCGGCGACGGAAAACACGGTGACCGCGAACCGTGCTCAGTCGACCTTGTGGACGTGGGTGTACTTCGCGAACCTCGGAGTCGGGCCAATCCTCGGTGGTGCCAGCGCACTCATCGGAATTTTCACCGCGTTCCTCATCCCCGTCGGATTTTTGCTCTACAGCGCGACTGTGAGCGGCGCGACAAAGCCAGATCCTGAGGTAAGCCGATGAGCGC
>JBEGTE010000168.1:0-2587 GCA_041179605.1 Actinomycetota bacterium
TCCGCGATCGGCGGTTCCGGCTCGGCTTCGGCGACGACGGTGAGCGACTGAATCTTGACCTCGAGCCCGCCCAGCTTGACGCGCTCGTCGTGTGCCAGTGCGCCGGTGACCTTGATAAAGGTGCCCGCGTTGAGAGTCCCGATCAGTTCGGTCAGGGCCAACTTGGTGGCCGATTCGGCGTCCTCGGAGTCCAGCTCGCGAACCGCCTTGTTCACCAACTGAACCGCGCCGGTCTCGTCACGCAGAATGACGAACTGGACGGCCTTCTGGTCGCGAACGGTGTCAACCCACCCGGCAACGACGACCTCGCCGTCGGCGAGTGCGGACAGGGACGAAACAGTAGAGCGGGTGACCATCCCTCAAGCGTATCGGGCGCGAGTGCCCACAGTTTGCGCGGATACACCGACGGCGTTCTGTACGAGCGTCTGCCCGGCTTCGGACTGTCCGAATACGGTCGTGCACTCGCGCTTTCTGCCGTCACCGCCGTGGACCATTCGCGTGTGACGGGACTTGTCGTCAGCCCATTGCAACGCACCAAGGAATCGGTCGCACCGTGGGAATCCGCGACCGGTTTGACTGCAGTCGAGGACGACCGCGTCATCGAACCGTGGAACGAATTCCGTGGGATGAACCTGCGTGGCGGACGCACACTTCTCACCCGTCCCGACCTGTGGCGCTTCCTGGTGAACCCGTCGCGTCCCTCGTGGGGCGAACCGTACGTCGACATCGCCGACCGCATGCTCGCTGCGATGTGGAACGCGGCCGACTCAGTCGACGGCGGAGAAGTCGTCATCGTCACACACCAACTTCCGATCTGGGCGGTTCACCTCAAACTGGCCGGCGAACGACTCGCCCACAACCCCACCAAACGCCGCTGCGCGCTGTCGTCGGTGACGTCGTTCGATGTTCATGCGAGCGGTCTCGTCGAAAGTGGCTATTGGGCTCCGCGCGATGTTCAACGCGCCACAGATTCGGGTGCTGTCTGATGCGCGCTCTCGCCTCGCTACTCGTGCTCGTCTCGGCGCTCGCCGTCGGGGGTTGCGCGTCGAACGACACTCTCGCCGAACAACTTGGTTCGGGTGACAACTTCATTTCGGGTGACGGTGCCCTTGTCGAGGTTGCTCCCGAAAACCGTGGGGATCCGATTGAGTTCGCGGCGACCGCGAATGACGGTTCCGACGTTTCCGCCCAGGGTCTTCGTGGCTCGGTCGTCGTCGTCAACTTTTGGTACGCCTCCTGCCCTCCCTGTCGAATCGAGGCTCCCGAGCTGGCAAAGTACGCGAAGTCCGCACCCGACGGCGTGACCTTTCTCGGTGTCAATGTTTATGACGGCGAAGCCGCCGCAAAGTCGTTCGAGGACAAATTCGACGTCCCGTACCCCAGCATCCTCGACGTTTCGACCGGTGCGGTGCGACTCGCGTTTGCGGGCAGCCTGCCGCCGAATGCCGTGCCCGTCACGATCATCCTCGACCGTGAGGGTCGGGTGGCCGCCCGAATGTCCGGCTACTTCTCGGACATCAACATCCTGATTTCGATGGTGGACAAGGTTCGGGAAGAACAGTGACCACCGGCGAGGTCATCTTCTCGGGTTCGCTCGGCGCCGCACTTCCGTTGGCGTTCGCTGCCGGCGTTCTCGCTTTTCTGTCACCGTGCGTTCTGCCGTTGATTCCTGGGTATCTCGCGTACATCAGCGGGTTCAGCCTGTCCGCGCAACCGACCCGTGCCGACCGCGTTCGCGCGATTACGGGGATGGTCGGCTTCGTCGTCGGCTTCGGTGCGGTCTTCTTGTCGCTCTCCGTGTTGTTCGGTGCGTTGGGGCTCGCGATTCTGCCGTGGCTCGACACCATCCTGCGCATATCTGGTGTCGTCCTTATCGTGATGGGTGTCGTGTTCATGGGCGGCCTGCCGATGTTGCAACGTGACATCACACCACAGTGGCGAACCCGAGCGGGTGTGTGGGGTGCACCGTTCCTCGGTGTCGTCTTTGCTTTGGGGTGGGTGCCGTGCGTCGGACCGACCCTCGTCGCAGTCCAGACCCTCGCGCTCGACAGCGGCGACCTCGGTCGCGCACTCGCACTCGGAATCTCGTATTGGTTGGGGCTCGCGCTCCCTTTCGTTCTCGTCGCCGTTCTGCTGGGTCGAATCGTCCCCGCACTGAACTGGGCGAAGCGCCACATCCGCACGATTAACATCACCGGTGGAGTCGTCCTCATCGCCATCGGCGTGCTCATGGTCATCGGGCTGTGGCGCCCGTTCTTGTCGTGGGTGGGGGTGATCGTCAGTGGCTTCACGCCGGCCCTCTAACGGTTATCAGCCCAGCGGTCTCGACGAGTCGCGCCTCGAATTCGACGACGTCACCGCACCCGTCAAGAACCGACTTGACGAGCCGATTCGCGGCCCGAAGCTGGGCCCGTTCGAGTTCCTTCGGTGGACGTGGAGACTGCTGACGTCGATGCGCACCGCGATTGTGTTGTTGGTGCTGGTCGCCGTCGCCGCGATTCCGGGGTCGATCGTCCCGCAGCGTCTGGCCGACCCGAACGGTGTCGCCTCGATTCGCGAATCGAATCCCGACCTCTACAACTTCTAC